>JAQXGQ010000096.1 GCA_029006795.1 Clostridiales bacterium
CCACCGTTTTTCGCCGCCACATAGGCAAGCAGCTCTATCCAGTCGAGATGAACCTCCTTGCCGTAGCTTTCCACATCATACTCGTAAGCCTTACAGAGAGCCTCATAAGACACATTAAAATCCACCCACTTGATTGTTCCCTCCGCCGTCGTTTCTACCGCTTTATTTTGTAAAAAACCTGTATGTTCAAAAAAAATCACTCCTACTACCAGTAAAAGCGCACTCTCCAAAACGATTGCCGCCCTTATCCTATCGCACCGCTGCTTTCTTCTATCGGACATTTCCTGCATGGTTTTTCCTTTTTGATTTATTCTCTTCAGTATATGAAAAAAAGGAAAAGACTATTAATCTTTTCCCTTTTTCTTCCCGCATTCCTCACAGGTTCCATATAAAATAGAATTTTTACACTGAAGCAGAAATCCGTGGTCTTTCTCAATATGCTCTGCAATCTCCTCCATAAATGAACATTCTAAATGAATGATTCTGCCACATTCCATACATTTCAGATGAAGATGCTCCTCACAGCGGTGTCCGATTTCCACATACTGGTATACCGCCTGATTTCCCTTTTCCGCCACATATTTTAAAACAGTTCCTTCTCGCTCTAATTTATCTAAATAACGGTAAATCGTGGTAATATTCACTTCACTGTCATTCTCTTTTAAATAACTGCCAATCTCCGCTGCCGTCACTGTTCTGTCACTGCTCTGTTTCAAAAAATCCAGTATTCTTTTCCGGCTGGCAGTAGCATAACCATTTCCTGTCATACTGCTCCACTCTCTCCTCTAAAATGTAATTCCCAACAATTCTATCATAACACCCCAGAATATGCCAAGTCCATATAAAGATAAAATAATTCCCGCATTTTCTTTCTGATTGCGGTTTAACCGGAGCAATACCAAAAGACCCACTCCGGCATTGACTAACAAGCCTGACATCATTGCACCTGCTCCGATGATACCGTCTAAATATAACTCTGTAATGACTACGGAAGATGCACAGTTTGGTATCAGCCCCACAAGTGCCGCAAGTAGTTCTCCCACCACCGGAACGCTCACAAAAAACTGCGCTAACGTATCTTCTCCGATAATGCCGATTACGGCATTTAAAACCAATGATATCACAAAAATATAAAACAAAATTTTTATAGTATGTTTTAGTGCGGATTTAAGAATACCATCCTCACATCTGCAGTGTTCTTCCTCGCAAACGACATGGATATCCATATCTTTTTCTTTGTTTTTCAACAGATTAACATATACAAACTCAATCAGCAGACCGGAAACAATGGCAATCACTGCTTTGGTTGCTAAAATTTTTGCCACAACAGTAAGCGGCACCGCCTCTGAAATCATTACAGGAAGCATTTCGTCTGATGTTGATAAATATACAGCCATCAATGTTCCCACCGTAATAACCCTGCCGGCATAAAGACTTGACGCTGCCGTAGAAAATCCACACTGTGGAATGACGCCTAATAATCCTCCCCACACCGGGCCTGATTTTTCTGCATGCCGAATGCGTTTTCTTGCCTTATCTCCTGTTTTATGCTCTAATAATTCCATCAACAGATAAGTCAAAAATAAAAAAGGTAATATTTTCACACTGTCCATAACTGTATCTAATAGAATATCTGCCATTTCAATTCTCCGTTTTTCACTTCAAAACTATGCAACATCTTCATCATGTTCTTCGTTCACATTTGCATTTTATTTGCTTTTGCAACTTATTTGCAAATTGTATTATAATTTTTTTTTGCAGATTGTCAAGTACTTTTCATTGCTTTTTCACATTTTTCCTTTACAATGTTCTTAGTATGTTTTTTTACAAAAAATAACTTTAAAGAAAAAGAGAGGAAAACCATGAAACAAAAATTACTCTGGATTTTATTAACAGCACTCCCCCTTACCCTAATCGGTTGCGGTTCTTCTAGCGGTGCGGGGGCTGTCTTTTCAGACGATGACTATGGAAAAGTAACCTTATGTGATTACAAAAATCTGTCTGCTGAGAAAAACATTTACACTGTCACAGACAATGACATTGAGTCAGAAATTGAAATGCTCATGTACGATTACGCCGAATACAATGAGTCCGACGGGCCTTCTGAGCTTGGCGACAGTATCACCGCAGATATCACTGCTGCAAAAAACGGTGAAATCCTGTTTGAATACACCGGAGAGGATAATTATGAACTTTATCTTGGTTCTGATGAATTTGGTACAGAATTTGATGAAAAATTAACCGGTGTTTCTGTCGGTGATGAATTGTCCTTTAGCATTTCTTATGATGATGACTACACGCTTACCGATTTTGCCGGTTCCACCATTGATTACACGGTATCTGTCCTAAGCATCACCAAAGAAACTCTGCCTGAATTGACAGAAGATTTTATCATAAACACCTTAGGTTACGAATCCGAAGATGATATGAGGAAGGAAATACGTGCCGGCCTAGAAAGTGAAAACGAAACCAACAGTACCAACGAACTTCGTGAAACTTTGATACAGAAGGTCATTGATGGTTCTATATTTGACAGTTATTCACAGGATATATATGACAGCTATGCTGCCGGAATAGAGGAGAACTACGAAAGTTATGCGGAAATGTTTGGTTGTGAAAGTGTCGAAGAGGTTTATGATTTATTTGAAATTACAGATGCTGACATTGAAAAAGAAATTATCAATCAGGTCTACCGTACCATCATCGTCCATGCCATCAGTGAAGCAGAAAATTTAACATTGTCCGACAAAGAATATGAGGAAGGTTTAGAACGCTATACTGCAGAAACCGGATATGAGACTTCCGATGAACTGCTCGAATACTATGGGGAGGATTCTCTTCGCGAATGGATTTTAGAGGACAAGGTTCTTGATTTTCTTGAAAAGAATGCCAAAATTACCGAAAAAGAAGCGGTCTTAAACACCGAAGAAATCTGATATTTCACAGAAAACAGTTTCTTACTACATAATATTGGGGCAGACAATTTGTCTGCCCCAAAAAAATCTGATTTTCGTGTTCTGTCATTTACTGATTAAAGTTTCTTAATACGCTCTAATGCTGCGACAGTATTCTCATAAGTACCAAAAGCAGTCAGTCTGAAATATCCCTCGCCGCTTGGCCCGAAACCGGAACCCGGAGTACCAACCACATTCGCATTCTCCAACAGATAATCAAAGAACTCCCAGGAAGTCATCTTATCCGGTGTCTTTAACCAGATATACGGTGCATTGACACCACCAAATACGGTATATCCCGCATCCTTTAATCCTGCCTTTATGGTAGCTGCATTCTTCATGTAATAACCGACCTGCTCTTTCAGCTGTGTCTTTCCTGCATCGGAGTAAACTGCTTCACCGGCACGCTGTACAATATATGGAGCACCGTTGAACTTTGTTCCATGACGTCTTGCCCACATAGCATTCAAGGAGACATCCCCGCATTTTAATTCTTTTGGAACCACAGTGTATCCTAAACGAACTCCGGTAAATCCTGCATTCTTAGAAAAACTTTTTAACTCAATGGCACAAGTCTTTGCCCCTTCGCATTCGTAAATAGAATGTGCCACATCACTCTCGGAAATGTATGCTTCGTATGCCGCATCATAAATAATCACGGCTCCAACCTTATTCGCATAATCTACCCAGGTCTGTAACTGAGCTTTCGTAATGGTAGTACCGGTAGGATTGTTTGGCAGACACAGATAAATCATATCCGGTGTCTCTTTCGGGAACTCCGGTACAAAATTATTCTCCATCGTACATGGCATATAAATCACATCACTCCACATCTCTGTAGCAGCATCATAAGTACCTGTTCTTCCTGCCATCACGTTGGAATCCACATAAACCGGATAAACCGGGTCACAGACTGCAATTTTATTGTCTGCACCGAAAATCTCCTGAATATTTCCAGAATCACTCTTTGCTCCGTCGGAAACAAAAATCTCATCGGTAGAAATATCACATCCTCTTGCCTTGTAATCATTCTCCACAATAGCCTTTCTAAGGAACTCATATCCTAAATCCGGTGCATATCCGCGGAAGGTAGCTGCATTTCCCATCTCATCCACTGCTTTGTGCATTGCCTCAATAATGGCAGGCGCTATCGGCTGGGTCACATCACCGATTCCTAAACGGATAATCTGTTTATCCGGATTAGCAGCAGAATACGCATTGACTTTCTTCGCAATGGTACTGAAAAGATAGCTTCCCGGCAGTTTCTGATAATTTTCGTTAATCTTAAACATGGCTCTCTCCTTACTTTTTCAATATTAGATGTATTTTCATTTTCTCATATAACATCCTGATTTGTGATACAGTATAACATTATAGCAGCTCTGCTGCAAGCATTTTTTGTTTACTAGGAACCAAAATTTTCTCATTAAAAAACCTGACAGCTCTTGCCATCAGGTTTTTGGTTATGTAAGCAAACTTAAAATCATCTGGGCGGTCTCAGTAAGCCCCGTCCCATTATCCATACTTCGCTTTTGCATATATCGGTGCGCTTCCTCTTCCGTCAGATTATTCCGCTCCATCAATAGTGTCTTTGCCTCATTAATTAATGCGACTTCCTCTTCTGAACGTTCTCTGGGTTTATTCTTTGACTTCCTTCGTCTGCGTGTGATAGTATATTCCATCATTTCCACCGTCTGCAAAAGTTCATTGACTCTTAACGGTGTACTTAAACACACAAGATTCTCTACATCGCGTTCCCCACAATTCACCGGAGATGCTACTAACAGCATTTCAAACTGAGACGGTAAATACTCATGCAGCTCAGTATACATCATATCCACAAAGCGATATCCGCATACGATAATTCCTCCACCAAGTTCATTGGCACTCTGCAGTGCCTGTGCTCCGGTAGTGCAGAGTGCACTCACAATATGACCATTCTGCATCAGTATCTTTTTTATGTTTTTTGCAGTTTCCTGTTTTGGAAACGCAACAATCACACTAGTCAACTTATCTTTCCTTAAATTATATTTTGTAAAGATAGTTATCAATTTCCCAGCTGGTAACCTGAGAACGGTAATCTGCCCACTCAGCCCGCTTCGCTTCTATATACTTTTCCGTGATATGCTTACCTAACGCTTCTTTTAAATACTCATCCTGTTCAAATTCATCTAATGCTTCCCCTAAATCAGATGGAAGTTCTTCAATTCCAAGTGCATGTTTTTGTGATCTACGCATCTCATAAACATTTTCTATCACTGCTGCCGGCGGCTCAATATGGTTTCGGATACCGTCAAGTCCAGCCTTTAAACATACTGCTAAAGTCAGGTACGGATTTGCTGCCGAATCCGGACTGCGAAGTTCCACACGGGTTCCCTCACCTCTAGTCACGGGAATACGAATTAACGGACTTCTGTTTGTCACCGACCATGCAATATAGATAGGCGCTTCATATCCCGGCACTAAACGCTTATAGGAATTAATCAGAGGATTCGTAATAGCCGTCATTCCCTTCATATGTTTTATGATACCACCAATAAACCAGAATGCCTCTTTGCTAAGCCCTAATTCTCCATCCGGGTCATCAAATATATTTTTACCATCTTTTGACAGGGACATATTTACGTGCATACCGGAACCATTCACACCTGTTTTCGGCTTTGGCATAAAGCTAGCAAACATACCATGACGTTTGGCAATGGTTTTCACCGCCAGCTTAAAGGTCATTATGTTATCCGCTGTCTTTACCGCCTCATCATACCGGAAATCAATCTCATGCTGTGCCGGTGCCACTTCATGGTGGGATGCCTCAATCTCAAATCCCATATCCTCTAAGGTTAATACCATGTCACGTCTTGCATTTTCCCCTAAATCAATAGGACCTAAATCAAAATATCCCGCACGCTCCGTACTGATGGTGGTGGGCTGTCCGTCTTCATCCTGATTAAAAAGGAAAAACTCACATTCCGGTCCCACATCAAAACGATATCCCATTGCCGCAGCATCAGCTACTGCCCTTTTTAACTGATATCTCGGATCTCCATCAAAGGGTTTGCGCCCTGAGGTATAGATGTCACAGATAATTCTTGCCACCTTCCCCTGCTGCGGTCTCCACGGAAAAATCACAAATGTGTCCAAATCCGGATATAAAAACATATCGGACTCTTCGATTCTGACAAATCCCTCAATGGATGAACCGTCAAACATACAACCATTATCCAATGCCTTCTCTAACTGGCTTGAAGTTATGGCTACATTTTTTAGGGTACCAAACATATCCGTAAACTGAAGTCTGATAAACTCTACATCCTCCTCTTCTACCATACGAATAATATCCTGCTTTGTGTACTTACTCATGTTCTCTAATCACTCCTTATTGATATAATCTAATACTTTCTCATAAGCCATGGAGCCCCCAAACAAGTCCAGGGCACTTCCTATGGTTACATTTAACTTATTTTTTCCAAGACGCTTTAGCTGCTCTAAATCAGAAAAACTTCCTACTCCGCCTGCATATGTAACAGGAATTTTCCCCCAGTTTCCAAGATATTCTGCCAGTTCCGTTTCGATGCCGGAGGCTTTTCCCTCCACATCTACTGCATGTATCAGAAACTCATCACAGAATCCGGCAAGTTCATCTAACAGTTCTTCCCGAATCACTTCCTCCGTAAACTTTTGCCAACGGTCTGTCACGATGTAATAAGCACCGTCTCTCTTTCTGCAGCTTAAATCCAGTACCAGATGTTCTTTCCCGACTGCCTGCTTTATTTTATGAAGATTTTCATAATGTATTCTTCCATCCCGGAATACATAAGAGGTAACAATGACATGACTAGCCCCCGCAAGAAGAAACTCCTGTGCATTCTCTGCCGTAATTCCACCTCCGACCTGCAGCCCCTTTGGATATGCTGCTAACGCCTCCATTGCCTGCTGCTTTGTAGCTTCATAATATTCACTTCCTGCCGGATTTAACAGAATGATATGACCTCCTCTTATCCCTTCCTTCTGATACAGTCTGGCATAAAATGCCGCATCCTGCTCTGAGATAAAATTCTCTTTTGCCTGATTTCCCGCATCTTTTAAAGTACCACCTACAATCTGTTTTACTTTTCCGTTATGAATATCTATACAGGGTCGAAATTCCATCTTTTCCTCCAAGCGATACAAAAATGGGCGACGTACCCCCTTGTGTAGCCCCGTCGCCTGCTGTCATCATAACATACATCTTTTCATTTGTGAATATCCATTTCTATAAGGTTTTTCAATTCTTTTCATTAGTTTTTCTAATATATCAATTTTTTTTATAAATACAGACTTATAGCACATTGACATTCTTATTTTTTTTTGCTATCATACCAAAAACTAACAACATTTTTACGTTAATATAAGAAGAAAGTGAGGAAAAGTAAAATGGGAACAATTATCGGTGAGGGAATTACTTTTGATGACGTATTATTAGTTCCACAATATTCGGAAGTAACTCCAAACATGATTAATTTAACAACACACCTTACCAAAAAGGTTGTTTTGAACATACCTATGATGAGTGCTGCAATGGATACCGTTACAGAACACAGAATGGCTATCGCCATGGCAAGACAGGGTGGTATCGGTATCATTCACAAAAACATGTCCATTCAGGCTCAGGCAGACGAAGTTGACAAAGTAAAACGTTCAGAAAACGGTGTCATTACAGATCCATTTTTCCTTTCTCCAGACCATACATTACAAGATGCAGAAGAATTAATGCGCAAATTCCGTATCTCCGGTGTTCCGATCTGTGAAGGCGGTAAACTCGTAGGTATCATCACCAACCGTGATTTAAAATTTGAAACAGATTTCTCCAAAAAAATCAAGGAAAGCATGACTTCCGAGAATCTGATTACCGCTCCGGAAGGCATTACCTTAGAGGAAGCAAAAGAGATTCTTGCAAAAGCAAGAAAAGAAAAACTTCCGATTGTAGACAAGGATTTCCACTTAAAAGGATTAATCACCATCAAGGATATCGAAAAACAGATTAAATATCCGCTTTCCGCTAAAGATGCTCAAGGTCGTCTGCTCTGTGGTGCCGGTGTCGGTATTACCGGAAATATGATGGAGCGTGTGGAAGCCTTAGTAAAAGCTCATGTGGATGTCATTGTTGTAGACTCTGCTCACGGTCATTCCAAAAACATTTTAGAGGCTGTGAAAAAAATTAAGACTACTTATCCTGATTTACAGGTAATCGCAGGAAACGTTGCAACAGGAGATGCAACCCGCGACTTAATCAATGCCGGTGCTGATGCCGTAAAAGTTGGTATCGGACCTGGTTCTATCTGCACCACCCGTGTGGTTGCCGGTATCGGTGTTCCTCAGATTACCGCTATCATGGACTGCTACAATGTGGCAAAAGAATTTGGTATCCCTGTTATCGCTGACGGTGGTATCAAATATTCCGGTGATATGACAAAGGCTTTAGCTGCCGGTGCTAACGTATGTATGATGGGAAGCATCTTCGCAGGATGTGACGAAGCTCCGGGTACTTTTGAGTTATATCAGGGCAGAAAATATAAAGTATACCGTGGTATGGGTTCCCTTGCTGCAATGGAAAACGGAAGCAAAGACCGTTACTTCCAGGAAGGTGCAAAGAAGTTAGTTCCTGAAGGCGTTGAAGGACGTGTGGCTTACAAAGGCAATGTAGAAGACACGGTATTCCAGTTAGTCGGTGGTATCCGATCCGGTATGGGTTACTGCGGATGTCCTACCATCGAAGATTTAAAAACCAAGAGCAAATTTGTCAAGATTTCCGC
Organism: Clostridiales bacterium; assembly: GCA_029006795.1. GTDB lineage: Bacteria > Bacillota > Clostridia > Lachnospirales > Lachnospiraceae > Roseburia. The sequence continues at coordinate 8,744 of JAQXGQ010000096.1, forward strand.
TGCCGCTCTTCGTGAAAGTCATCCTCACGACATCCACATCACAAAAGAAGCGCCAAACTACAGTATTGACGAATAATCACTTTTCATATATAATGATAAGCAATTTAGCATTCCGGCACTGTTATAAGTGCCGGAAAATATTATATTTAGTTGAGGTGAACATATTTGGACTCAGGCGCCATACCCCAGATTATCTTTTTAATTATCTTACTTATTCTTTCTGCATTTTTTTCTTCTGCAGAAACAGCTCTGACCACAGTAAACAAAATACGCATTCGAACCCTTGCCGAGGATGGTGATAAACGTGCGGAATGTGTGCTCCGCATTACGGACGATTCCGGTAAAATGCTCAGTGCTATTTTAATTGGGAATAACATTGTCAATCTTTCCGCTTCCTCTCTGGCTACTTCTCTTGCAATCAAACTGTTAGGCAGCATGGGAGCCGGGATTGCGACCGGAATTTTAACATTCCTGATTTTGATTTTTGGTGAAATTTCCCCTAAGACATTAGCAACCATTCATTCTGAAAAGATAGCGTTACGCTATTCCGGTATCATTGGCTTTTTAATGAAAATTCTTACTCCGGTTATCTTTTTGATTAACAATTTATCTTTAGGTTTTTTACGTCTTCTCAGGGTCAATCCCAATGACGGCAACCAGCAGATGACAGAAGAAGAGTTACGCACCATCGTAGACGTCAGCAAAGAAAACGGTGTCATTGAATCAGACGAACATGAAATGATTAATAATCTTTTTGACTTCGGTGATTCTCAGGCAAAGGAAGTTATGATACCACGTATTGATGTGACCTTTGTCCATGCAGACAGTTCCTATGATGAATTACTTGATCTTTACAAAAAAGACAAATTTACCAGACTGCCTGTCTACGAAGAGTCAATTGACAATGTCATTGGTATCGTTAATATCAAAGACTTACTGCTATGCACAGACAAGGAACATTTTTCTGTGCGGGATATTATGCGTGAACCTTATTTTACCTATGAGCACAAAAAAACCGCGGAATTACTGATTGAACTTCGAAAATCTTCTATTTCTCTTGCCATCGTCCTTGATGAATATGGTGTCACCGCCGGAATTATCACCCTAGAGGATTTATTAGAAGAAATCGTAGGTGAAATCCGCGACGAATATGATGAGGATGAAGAAGACCCGATTATACAGCTAAGCGAACGTGAATTTATGGTACAGGGTTCCACAAATCTAGACGATTTATGCGAAGAATTAGAGTTAAACTTTACCTCTGAGGATTATGATACCATCGGAGGCTACCTGATTGGTCTCCTCGACCATCTTCCCGAAAAAAACGAGGTTATTATCACGGATGATAATGTACTTCTTAGGGTAGAACAAATGGACAAAAACCGCATTGAAAAGATTTATATCAAAAAACCGGAAGTTTCTATAGAAAAAACTACCTCCACAGAATAACTATACTTCACTTTCCGATATTCTATTATCATGAATAAAAGTGTGCTCCGAATTTATATTTACTTTCATACGGGGCACATTTTTTTATCCTTAAAACTGATTGGATAATGTTTTTGCACCCACTAATAAAATAGCAGAACAAATTCCTATAACTAATGACAAAGCCAGAATCAGTAATGCCAGCATAAATACAATCCAGTATATCACTTTCTTTCCTCCTTATCTCATAAACTGTTCATAAAACTTCTGTAAAGCATCCGGACTTTTGGAATTTCCAATACCATTTTCTTGTACATATTCTTTTATTTCTAATATCTGTTCCTGGGTAAACGTGTAGATTTGCTCGGAAGTATCATTTTTAAAATGATCAAATGCACTTTGCAAAGCTGCTCTGTATTCTGAATTGTTTTTCCAAATAGAATTGTCCTCAAGACCTCCACTCTCATAAGGAGCATTGAAATATTTTTCACTGATGAATCGTGTGACGCCTCTGGGCTTTACTTTAACTGGTGTAGTATCCACCACATACACCATGATTTGCTTTTGATATGTATTTCCGACACTGTCAACTACTGTCAAGTTTTCTGAAATAACTGCATCGTGTGTAAGATCTGTAAATTCATATTCCTGATAATCCGGAATGTTAAAGATCGTATTAACTGCCGGATTATTAACTGCCGGATTCGTTCCCGGTAAAATTGGGCTGCCATCCTCTCTATCTGTAGCACTGGCATGGCTTAAGATTTCAGCTTCTGTAATATACCCACTCTGCGCCTGCTCTAACGTATAATAAAGGTCCTTTGCTGTAATCCACGGGCAGTCATCCCAAACTGAATACAGGGTTACAACACCATTATTTTCAGCAGTCAGATTTCTTACCACGTCACCAGCTTTCCACGTCGGTGTAAGATTATCTTTGTCTTCATAGAGTGCCCATCCTAAAAATACAGATTTGTAGGCTTTTTTCAGTGAATGAGCTGCTTTTATAATTTCAGCTGCTTCCGTTTCTTCTTCTGGTGCACCTGTCCGTACAATCAAATCTTCCGGAATTAAACCAGATACTACATCATCTGTGACATTCACCCCGTCTAATGTATACTTCTTATAGATATCTGTTGCATCCGGCAAGGTCACATCCGTATCATACGTCGTCTGGATATCGTCAATGTGTCCTGTACCGCCGTTTGGGTCAAAACGAATTGTGTACGAATTTGCTTCTGCATTGGCTGTCATACTTACATCATGTTCCGGCATTGTAAAACTGTAACTCTTACTTCCCGTAGAATAGGTTCCTGTCCAATTTCCCCAATGATATCCTTCCTTTACCGAAGCATTGATATGTACCGTTTCGCCCGCCTCATAATTTCCTGCCCCGGAAACACTGTTAATACCGATTCCCGAATGAAGTATCACCCTATATTTTCCCGGTACCGGGATTGGTATCGGATCTGGCGTCGGTGTTGGTGTCGGTGTTGGTGTCGGGTCTGGTGTCGGTGTTGGTGTCGGACTCGGTGTCGAGGACGCACAAGATGAAGCGTCATGCAAATTGTCTATCCAAACTCCGGTTTTTGCACCTCTTGAATATAAATTTCCACCCAAGATATGTGAGTTATTATACTGTGCTGCGGTATTGTCTATAACCTTACATTGAATGTCATAGGATAAGTAACTGCCGTTGGTATAATTTCGAAATGGTTTTTTATCCTTCATATCAAAAGTAACCTCATGATTACTATATGTCCCTGCTATCGTCTTGTTCGAATCATCTTTCGAATTATGATAGGTTAATAATATATTATTAACATCTACCGGCTCTAATGCGTTATCCAAAGTAACCGTCAATTTTCCGTCATAGTATCCCGTGTCACCCTGTTTTTCATCAGTAGTGTTTTTGATGACATTACCTCCAGTAGCACTGACGTTTACTGTACCATCTTCATTCACTGTGGTTGTCTGCCCTCCTGTAAATGTCGGCTGTGCTACATCGACTGCAATTCCAAGCAGGAAGAAACTTGTCCAAGTGTCAGTTTTTATGCTATAGCTGGCACTTTTGGAATCGTAAAAACTTTTCTTGCCAAAATCTACTAATTCCATCCGGACGCAGGAACCTCCTATGCTTTCTAGCTTATTATCCGAAATTGACATAGAACCTGTACTCTTTCCCGCCTCATTTTTCATGGAAAATGTTTTTGTCACTTTGATATCGTTATGTGAGGTAGAACACCCGAAAAATACCTGTCCGGTTACTTTCTTCCCATCATCTGCTCTGGTTTTTAATTTTGTTCCTAACGGCAGGTCGATTGACAGTTCTTTGGCGTTCAAACTCGTATCGAGT
>JAQXGQ010000097.1 GCA_029006795.1 Clostridiales bacterium
ATCTGCCATATTCCGTGTAACTAATATGTTGATATACCGGATTTCCCCGTTTGTTTTATCATACAAAAAAAGTTATATCAAGAAAATAGCGGCAGAAGCTATCCTGCCGCTATTTTCACTCTTTCATCCATGATAGTTGAAAGTTTCCCAATCATTCTTCCTATTATTTACTTTACCCGCGCAGTCAAGGCATCTCCCTCGGTATCAATGAGGATGGTATCTCCCCCCCGCACCTCATCCGCAAGAATTAATTTTGCAGACAATGTTTCCACATGCTTCTGTAAGAAACGTTTTAGCGGTCTTGCACCGTAAATTGGGTCGTAACCGTGCTCCACGATAAAGGCTCTCGCTGTATCGGAAAGTTCCACCGTAATCTCCCGGTCGGAAAGCCGCCTGTTCAATTCCGCCATCAGCAGGGTAATAATGTTTCCAATATTGTCCTTCGTCAATGGCTTAAACATGATAATCTCATCGAGACGGTTTAAAAACTCCGGACGGAAATGTCCTCTAAGCTCATTCATTACCGCTTCTTCGCACGCAGGATTAATATCGCCGTTTTCGTCGATCCCTTCTAACAGATGTGCAGAGCCTAAGTTTGAAGTCATAATGATAATCGTATTTTTAAAGTCCACGGTACGTCCCTGTGAATCAGTGATACGTCCATCATCTAACACCTGCAATAATACGTTGAATACATCAGGATGCGCTTTTTCCACCTCGTCAAAAAGGACAACAGAATACGGTTTTCTGCGGACTGCCTCTGTCAGCTGTCCACCCTCATCATAGCCTACATATCCAGGAGGCGCTCCGATTAAACGGGACACGGAATATTTCTCCATGTACTCACTCATATCAAGACGCACCATATTGTTTTCGTCATCAAAAAGACTAGCAGCTAACGCTTTCGCTAACTCCGTCTTACCAACACCGGTAGGTCCTAAAAACAGGAAGGAACCGATTGGCTTGCTTGGGTCTTTAATCCCTGCTTTAGAACGGATAATTGCCTCCGTCACTTTCGTAACTCCTTCATCCTGTCCAATGACACGTTTGTGCAGTTCTTCGTCTAAGTGCAGCGTTTTATTCCGCTCGCTTTCTGTCAGTTTTGCTACCGGAATCCCTGTCCAGCGTGAAATAATACGGGCGATTTCCTCCTCACTGACATTTTCGTGCACTAAAGAAAGGTCACGTTTTTTGACTTCCTCTTCCTCGATTTCTAACTGTTTCTCTAACTGAGGCAGCTTACCGTACTGTAATTCTGCCGCTTTCTCTAAGTCGTAATTCTGCTGGGCGGTCTTTATCTCATTTCTGGTGGCTTCTAATTCTTCCCTCAGTTTCTGTACCCGCTCCACAGATTTCTTTTCATTTTCCCATTTTGCCTTTTTATTATTGAAAGCATCCCGAAGTTCTGCTAATTCTTTCTGTAAATTAGCAAGACGCTCCTGTCTTAAATGGTCTGTCTCTTTTTTAAGAGCCGTCTCCTCAATTTCCATCTGCATGATACGACGGTTTTCCTCGTCAAGTTCTGTCGGCATGGAGTCAAGCTCTGTCTTAATGAGGGCACAAGCCTCATCTACTAAATCAATTGCCTTATCCGGCAGGAAACGGTCAGAAATATAACGGTTTGACAATACTGCCGCCGAAACTAAGGCACCATCTGTAATTTTTACCCCGTGGAACACCTCATAACGTTCCTTTAACCCACGAAGAATGGAAATGGTATCCTCTACTGTCGGCTCATCCACCGTAACCGGCTGGAAACGACGCTCCAATGCTGCATCCTTTTCGATGTACTCCCGGTACTCATCTAAGGTGGTAGCACCAATACAGTGCAATTCACCTCTTGCTAACATTGGCTTTAACAACTGTCCAGCATCCATCGCACCATCCGTTTTTCCGGCACCAACAATCGTATGCAGTTCATCAATAAACAGAATAATCTGTCCATTGGAATTTTTGATGTCATCAAGAACCGCTTTTAAACGCTCTTCAAATTCACCACGATATTTTGCTCCGGCAACCAGTGCTCCCATATCAAGAGCAAATAATTTTTTATCTTTCAGTCCTTCTGGTACATCCCCTCTTACAATTCGCTGTGCTAACCCTTCTACAACAGCGGTTTTACCGACACCCGGCTCACCGATTAACACCGGATTGTTCTTCGTCTTTCTTGACAAAATCCGAACCACATTTCGAATTTCCGCATCACGTCCGATGACCGGGTCTAATTTCTGATTTTTCGCCCGCTCCACCATATCGTAACCGTATTTTTCTAAAGTGTCATAGGTAGCTTCCGGGTTGTCGGAAGTCACTCTCTGATTGCCCCTTACCGTAGACAATGCCTGTAAGAAGCGTTCTCTGGTGATTCCATATTCCTTGAAAATCTCTTTTAATGCCTTATTGGGATATTTTAACAGACATAAAAACAGATGCTCTACAGAAACATATTCGTCCCCCATCTGTTTTGCCTCGTCCTCTGCATGAATAAGAACTTTATTCAAATCCTGTCCCACAAACACCTGTCCGCCGGACACTTTTACACGAGCTGCTAAATGGCGCTTTGCGTTATCCACAAAATGCTCTTTCTGAATGTCCATTTTTTCGATTAATTTTAGAATTAGTCCGTCTTCCTGTTGTAATAATGCCACCAACAGATGTTCCTGCTCAATTTCCTGATTACCGTATTCGTAGGCAAGCTTTTCACAGTCATTGATAGCTTCTACGGATTTTTGTGTAAATTTCTGAATGTTCATAAGCGTACCTCCCTCTTGCTCTAATGGTAATTATTATTTTCCTGTTAAAATGAGTTATATCACCATTTGTTAGCACTGTCAATAGGTGAGTGCTAAAATTTTCAGAAATTTTTAAATACTCTAAAGATTCTCTCTTTACTGCGCATAAAAAAAATCCGTTATACTAGGTTTCTTCCCTTAAGTATAGCGGATTTCCTGTAAAATTACAGTTCAACTACCTGATATTCATGTCCTACTGCCTGCAAAAAAGTTCCAAACACATCTGAAGTCTTTAATTTCAAACTGGAAGTATTGATACAGGGATGGCATCCAAAGTACTCTGCTTTCAGCACATCCTCATCCACTAAAAGCGTCACCTCATTTTCCTTATCATTCATAAGTCCCATGACACTGACAGAGCCGGGGGTAATATCTAAATATTTCTCCATATATTCCGGTGGTGCAAAAGAAAGTCTCGAACTGTTAATCTGATGGGAGATTTCTTTTGTCTTAAATTTCTTGTCCTCACGAATCATCAGAAGATAAAACTTCGTTTTCTGGGCATTACAAAGGAATAAATTTTTGCATATCACCGCCGGAGCGAGTACTTCATCTATGGCGGCACATGCCTCCATCGTATTTGCCTCCTCGTGATCTACCCTGTCATAAGAAATGCCAAGTGAATCTAACAAATCATATACCCGTATCTCTTTTTCCAACCGCCCTTCTGTACTTTCCGGGCGTCCCTTTACCAGTCTTAATTCCATTACTATCCTTCCTCTCACACAATCTCAATCGGGCCGGCAAGCACAACCCGCTCCACAAACAGGTTCATATCCGGTCTTGTTGACATCTGCCACTTTACTAATGTCATTCTCCTATGCCCACTCTGCCATATAGTGCTCATACCTGGTACTGCTTTCCGTGTGCCGACAGCCGCATCATTTTTCTAAAACATCCCGGAAGCAGGAAATAGAGAAACAGTAACCTATCCACTGTACACTTAAAAGGATATGTCACAAACCGGTACAAGAGACAGCATAACCAGTTTTGCAACTGAATGAAATTCCGATATAACCGGGAAAAGAACCCATAGTAATCACCCCAGTCGATACAGACCTGCACCTCATTACAGCATAGCCGGCACTTATCCTCCGGACACCCACTTTCCCTGAGCCCTTCATAAAACCTTTCTGCCTGATGCGGCTCCGCAAATGTAAGCACCACCATCAAGCGTAACTCCTTTGGCTGACTGAATTCTCCCATCCGAAAAGAGGCAAGCCACCAATGACGCCGCCTGATACAAAACATCCCCCGCCTTCTTTTTCCCAGGCAATAGAAAATGACTGGCATTTCCTCATCATTTACCGCATCAAAATGCGCTGTTTTTCTTTCCTTCTCTAAGATTATCCTGTCTGCATGATAAATCCCGACTTCCGCCCCTGTATTAATACCGTACTGCCCCTTCCAAAATTCAATGAGCCATGTGCGTCCCTCATAGTCAAAATAAACCGGATACGCATCAAAAATCATATGAAAATGAGCTGCCGCTTTATCAAACAGTGCCTCATATCCACTTTTTCGCTGCCATGCGTCAAGCCTTCCGGTAAAGACATCCTCCTCCCCGGCATAGGCAAATCCAAAAGGTTCCGCTACCTCATTTAAAAGATGTTGTTTCTCATCCATTGTCATACCGCAGACTTTTCGCTTGCTTTTACTTCTCCGAATCAGAAAAAGAATGACTGCAAACAGGCACAAACATAAAATCAAACCTAACACAATCCAAAAAACAGACGTTTTGTCCATGAAAAATCCTTTCAAAAGCCAACGTTTTACTTTATCATATGTCAGAATTTGTAATTGTTTCTCCTGTTCTGTCGCGCCTGTTTGTGTCTGTTTACCACAAAAATCTATTCGTCTATATATTCAAAAAAATCGAAATCTGCCGGTATTCTGCTGCCACATCCGCCATTATTTGCATAAATACCCACTAACGTTCCTGTGTGACGTTTCGGGTCATCCGGAACCCCCTCATCACAGAGATAAATGCAGTTTTCCAGTACCCCTGCTAAAATCCAGTCCTCTCCATCATAACTGTAATAAAATTTCCGGGTCAGTTTTTCTACCACTACTTTCAGATAAATTTCCTGCTCCCTGATATCCGCCACCTCTGCCATCAGTTCTTCCCCATGATTCCGGTTAATCACTAACTGTAGCTTTCTTCCCTCTTCATAACAGAGAGAAAATCTCGCATAGGTAGCAGTACTGTAATAACAAGTCAATCCCGCTTGCTCACCATTCTTTGTCGGATAAAAATCTAATTTGGTGGAAGCGATGTAGGAAAGCTCCTGCTCCCTTCTCACTAACGTATTTTTTGCACGGATTTCATTTAACTGTCCGTCTCTCGTCCAAATTCTAAAATACCCGGGACGCTCTGTAAGTGAATAACTTCCTCTTGCCGGGTTTCTTACAATCTCCCAGTTTACATTCAACGTTTCCTCGTCAAAATCATCCCTTGTCCACTTCGGATAGATGCATTCCGGCAAATCCGGTGCCTTCTGGTTCGTACTCGGTCCCTTTCTATCATTGATAATAAACCAACCGTCCGGTAGCCATGTCACCGGGTCAAGACCCGACTTCCTCCGCAAGAATCGCATAATAATATTCGCCACGCTTTAAGATATGCGGGTCTTCCGGCTTTTCTGAAGACATCACTAACTGCCTGCGCAGCACGTTGTTGTCCCTCTTTCCGTCTCCGTTTAGGCGCAGAGTTGCCATAATAATGAATCTTCCATTGCAATAGGAAATATCCGGTGCCCAAATACCGTGAGAATCCTTAATATCCTGCAAATCCAAATCATCTGTATCAGTAATGGCATGACCGATCAACTCCCAGTGCACCATGTCCTTTGAATGGCTGATTGCAATTGCCGGAAAATACTGAAACGTGGAATTTACCATATAATAATTTTCCCCTACCCGAACGACCGATGGATCCGGGAAAAATCCACTCTGCACCGGATTGTGATATACTCTTTCCATAGAAAACACCTCGCCTTTCTTAATATAATAATTCATTTCTTACAGAGAATACTCCACGTTCTCCACTGCTAAAATTCCACCGTTTCCTTCCTGTCTTCGGACACAGAATACACCGTTTTCACTCCTACCCAGCGTCCCGGAACAGAAAGCATCTGCCCCGCAGCCTCATAAGTTTCTCCGTCTAAACTGTAGAAAAAAGTCACTGTCTCCTCTGGGAAGCCTTTTTCCGTCTCGCTCAAATCCCTTGTTCCTGTTTTCTTTACCTCATATTTCACATAGAGTACATCCGTCTTTGCCGCTTCAAGTTTTGTCACCGGTATGGTTGTTTCCTCCGTAGATTCCTCTAAAATTTTGCCAAAGCGTTGAACTCCCTTCACGAAATTTAATGTAAGCTCCGTGCTGTCGCGTTTCACTTCTAACAATCCGTACTCCATTCCCATAGAAATCACACCGGCACAATCGCCCTCTTCTAAATCCTTTAAATGTAGCTTTGTAACGCAGGTAAATTCCGGTGCAGGCCATTTCTGGAGAAGCAAATTGGGAACATTTCCATACGGTAATCCCGATTCTGTAGAAACTGCCGTAAGAAGCAGGTTTTCATCTTTTATCTCGTACCATCCCTTTTTCGGATTGGCGTTCCACTGCCACTGAAGCCCTAATCTGTCATTAAAAAAAGCATCCGATGCCTCATCCACTGTTGTCTGTCCGATGGTTTCTGCTGCGTCACCCACATCCGGCTTGCGGTATTGCAGCACAGGTTCTCCATAATCGTTTCCCTCTTTGACAACTCCAATGATGGGCCAATCCTCCTTCCAGCACATCGGCTGCAAGTGGGCGATTCTTCCGGCTGCATACACATCCTGAAAATGAATGAATCAGTCCTCTCCTGTCACTGTATCTATCCAGGCTCCCTGGTGCGGGCCGTTTACAGGGCTATCTCCCTGACGCATTACAACTTTGTACTCATATGGGCCAAACACATTTTTCGAACGAAGAACGGTCTGCCAGCCAATTTTTACGCCCCCGGCCGGATATTTACAGGCTTTGACCATTTCCCAAAAGGATCTTTTGTGGTACTCATATAGATACCCTCGTCTGGCATGGGGAAACAGGCATAAAAGGTTCCGTCATGGTAACGGAGAGAGGGATCCCAGACACCGCAGCCGTGTGCCGGCTTGTCATAACGCTCCGTAGGAATCTCCGGCAGTATGTAATTAACCAGTTTCCAATTTACCAAATCGGTAGAATGCAGTAACGGCAGTCCCGGTGCATTACAAAAGCTCGATGCCGTCATAAAATAATCTTTTCCCACCCTTATTACATCCGGGTCAGAATAGACCACATACAAAATCGGATTTTTGTAAGTACCGTCCCCGTTATCGGCGCTCCATAATTTTTTTTCCATAGTTATCTCCTGTCTGAAAATATACCTGCAAGTTTTCTTCCCATGCCTTATAAAATTTCTACATGGGTGCTTATCACATCACAATTTTTATGTCTTATTGTATTTCTATCATATTGGATATGAGTTGCGATTTATATACCTTTTCCCTATATTTTATTGCCAAATATTGCGATTTTTGTTTTTTTCATGTAAGATATCAAAGAGGAAATCATAGATTGCCAAATACAAATGTCAGTCACAAATGCCGGTACGCGTTTGTGACTAAAAAAAGTAGATGCCATGTCTGTCATTTATCAAAACCGTACAGAAAATCTGACCGCAAAAATCTCACTGGACAATGCCTACCCGGCACACATCCACCAACAGGTAGAACTATTCTATGTCCTAGACGGTGCCCTTGAAGTAACCATCGGTCAAAAGAAATGCCTGTTGACAAAAGATTGTCTCTCTGTCACCTTCCCGGATTTGATTCATCAGACAAACACCCCTGTTTTCTCCACTGCTCTGATGCTGATTTTCGATACCAGAGAGTTGCCCGATTACCACAATGATTTCATGTCCCATTTACCGGAAACTCCTTTTCTTTACAATGTTTCCGAATACACCGACCTATCTGATGCTCTAAAAAAGCTGATAACTTATGCCCGAGGTGAAGTCTCAAACCCCCGTCTGCTAAAGGGATATCTTTGCATTTTTTTAAACTTTCTGCTTGAGCAGCTGACGCTGCATCCGAATACCGCAGAACAACCGGAACTTTGCCAGAAAATCGCAGAATACCTAAACGCTCATTTTACGGAGAACATCAGCCTGTCCTCTCTCTCCCATGATCTTGGCTATAATAAGTATCATATTTCCCATGTGTGTAATGAAAATTTCGGCTGCTCATTATCAGATTATGTAAACCATCTACGTGTAGAACATGCGATGGGACTTTTAATGCACTCTAACCTTTCCATCACCGATGTCTGCTATGCCAGCGGCTTTAATAGTCTTAGAACCTTCTACCGGGTTTTCAAAGAACGCTATGGGCGGACGCCGGGAACACTGCATAAAGAACTTTAGAAATCCTGTTCTTCATCCCCCATCTTCCACTCCCGTATCGCTTCTAACCGCTCCTTCACTTCCCGCTCCTTCCCCTGCTCTGTGGGGCAATAATACTTTCGTTCCTTCAACGCCTCCGGCAGACACTGCATCCGGGTAAGTTTATTCTCGTAATCATGGGCATATTCATAACCCTTTCCGTAATCTAACTCCTTCATCAGATTCGTAGGTGCATTGCAAATCCATAGAGGAACCGGGTCTGTACGTCCGGTACGGATATCCCTCTTTGTCTCCTCACAAGCTACATAGAGCGCATTAGACTTCGGTGCCATAGAAAGATAGGTCACTGCGTGTGCCAAATTCACATCACACTCCGGCATCCCGTTAAAATGGCACGCCTGATATGCTGCCACCGCCACCTGCAACGCTCCACTGTCTGCCATCCCAATATCCTCGCTGGCAAACCGGATCAGTCTCCTTGCAATGTAAAGGGGGTTTTCTCCGCCCTCTAGCATCCGCTGCATCCAGTAGATTGCCGCATCCGGGTCGGAATTTCTCATAGATTTGTGCAGTGCAGAAATTATATTGTAGTGTTCTTCTCCATTCTTATCATAAAGCAGAGACTTTCTGCTGATACACTGCTCCATGCCCTCATTCGTCACAGTTATGGAACCATCCGGGGCAATCTCCCCGTTTAGCACTGCCATCTCCAACGTATTTAAAGCCGTTCTCGCATCCCCGTTTGCCACCTGGGCAATAGCAGCAAGCTGCTCTTTTGTCATATGGATTTTCTGACCTCCAAAACCTGCTGGAGCTTTTAGGGCATTGCATAGAAGCTGTATCAAATTTTCCTCAGTCAGCGCTTTTAAAACAAACACCTTGCACCGGGATAAAAGAGCCGCATTAACCTCAAAGGAAGGATTCTCTGTCGTAGCTCCAATCAAAAGAATACTCCCCTTCTCCACAAAGGGCAGGAACGCATCCTGCTGTGCCTTGTTGAAACGGTGAATCTCGTCCACAAACATCACAGTACGAATTCCCATCTTTCTGGCATTTTCCGCCTGCGCCATAACCTCTTTAATCTCCTTAATCCCACTGGTGACAGCGCTGAAATTAATAAACTCTGCCTTTGTCTGACCGGCAATAATACTGGCAAGAGTCGTCTTGCCCACTCCCGGCGGTCCCCAGAAAATCATGGAGGATATCTGGTCTTTCTCTATCAGCTGTCGCAGCATCTTTCCCTTTCCAAGAAGATGTTCCTGCCCCACAAATTCCTCCAACGTCTTTGGACGGAGACGACTGGCTAAGGGCGCATTTACTTTTCTATCATCAAATAAGGACATCTGTTCCACGATAAAGTCCTCCTTTTCGCTTCTTAGATGTCCTTATTATAACAAACGTATGTTCTCATTGCAAGTAGGAACAGTATATTATCCTTTTCATCCTCAACCTCTTTTCTATCTTTGTATCGCGTTCGGATAAATCCGCTCCATTCTCCCATCATCAAAATGTTCGTCTAACAGCTGCTCCCATGACTGTTCTGCCGGTACTCCTTTTCCCCTTGCATCATATCTTGCAAGCGCCGCCACAGAAACAATCACGTTCACTGCCATAAACACTACCAGTAATCTTGTCAGCCATTTCCCAGTCTTTTTCATAACCCAATCTACCAGTCCTGACATTTTCGGATACAAGCCTTTAATCCAGACCACTGCTGCAATTCCCCAGAAAAAGCAATACAGCAGGTTAATTCTTCCACCCAGATTAAAAGGAAGGGCACTATAATCCCAGAATACCTTTCCAAATACTATCTCCGTGAAAACGCTACATATGTATTCGTAAGCACCGCCGAGAAAAGTTCCCAGGAGGAATAAATAACTGTCTGATTTATTCCTGTCACGATGCAAAAGTGCCGTTGCCAGTGCAATAGCAAGTCCCCAGACAATACTAAATGGCCCCCAGACCAAACTGCTGCGGCTCATCCACACTCCCGCTGTCAGACGGCAAAAAAGAGTTTCCACAATGTCTCCTAAAAATGCTCCGATTACCAACAGCCAGAATAATTTATCTATACCGCAATGATCTTCTTCTACCGCTGCAACAGTTTCCTTTTTTTGCTCTGCTGTATTCGGATATACTCTATTGATACGATAGTTTACAGTTCCTGCTACCTTTGCACCAAATCGCAGTGTCCATTCCCTCAGTCTGCAATTCCAACGAAACAATTGTGGTACTTTTTCCTCAATATGATACATGATGAGGGCATTGCCTAATAAATCCACCCCTCCTACTGCAATCAAAAGCCACATTAACGGTAGTTTTACAATGTCCGGCAGCATTCGAAACAGACCAACAATCAAATCATTGGCATATTTTACCGTCAGAAAACCCAATGCTCCCCAAAGCAGGGAATATTGCAGACAAACATATCCATCAAGGTTGAACTTTTTATGAGAATAATCCCACCATTTGACATATTTCATCCGCTCAAGGATTTTTCCGGCAAACCATTCGATAACCGTTGCAATAATCATGCTTCCTAAAAATAGAAACATCCCGGAATTTCTCAAATCCTGCAAAAATACGGTGAGAGTCACTTCCGCCATACCATAGATAAAACAGAACGGACCTGCTACAAATCCTCTATTGACATAAGTTTTATTTTTGATGGTTGCAACACTTGTCTCGGCAATCCAGCCCATAAATGAATAGCCAAAAAGTAACAGTATCAGTTCCATTCCTGTGTAGTGCATTGGTTCTCTCTCCTAAAAATTTATCCATAAGTACTTACTTTTTCTTTTTATTTCATTCCTCAAACGTCTCTTCAATGCCGGAATTATATTTATCTAATATCATCACTTTCTCCTGCAATTCCTCCATAAGTGCTTTTGCCTGTTTTGCACTGTTGGTGCAGTCATCCCCTAACTTCACTGCTTCGATGGTGCATGCCGCAACTTCCTCACTCACGGATGAAATCTGTGTAATACTTTCCACAATCGCATTGTTAGAATTTAAAATATCCTCAATCTTACGGTAAATCTCATTCACGTTCTCATTCAGTCCGTTCATACTTTCCCCGATATTGGCAAACTGCGTCTCCGCACTGACAATCAGCCCGTGTTCTTTTGTGGAAACCTCCATAACATTATCTACCGTCTGTTTCGCTGTATCGGCATTCTCACGAAGCTGTTCCACAATCTTTTGAATTGCCTCCGTAAGTCCTCTTGTCTCATCTGCTAACTTCCGAATTTCCTCCGCAACAACTGCAAATCCCCTGCCTGCTTCTCCCGCACGTGCACTTTCAATCGACGCATTTAACGCTAATAAATTTGTCTGTGAAGAAATACCCGAAATCTGCTCTGTAATTTCCCCCACTCTTTTCGCATTCTCAATAAGCAGCTCTACCGATGTCACTACCTGCTCATTTGCACTCTGTGTCTCGTCCGACTGGCTGCGCAGCATTTTCATTGCCCGCTGACCATCACTCACCGCCTCACCTGACTGCTTTGAAAATTCTAACAACTGATTAGACATATCCTTCGTCTGCTGTATCATCTGCTGAATATTTCCGGTCATCGTTGTCTGTCTTTCTATGCTCGCCGTATTATTGTTGTTACCGGCAGAAATATCATTTAATGCAGAAGTTGTAGATGCCACATTACAGTCTAGGGTATTCATGTATTCTCCAGCTTCTGTCGTATTCTGACGTACAGATGCCACCACTGCAAGTATATCTGACAACATTTTAGCACTCTTTTCCTTCTCCTCATTAATCCCGTCTATCTTCTTCTTATTGTTCTCATTGGAAATTTTAGTCGTTGCACAAAGTACAAACAAAAATACCACCGACGCTGCCCCCTGCAGCAACAGTGAGGTAGCATTTATGGGTTCACCGGAGTGCATCTGTTTTAAAATGACTAATACATATAACACATCTAACAGATTTACTGCCCCAAACACACCGGCAATCCCTAACACCAGCTTATAGTCATAATATAATATGTAAAGCACGGTAATCGGAAATGCAATGGCAAAAACGATATCATTATGTGCCCCAAATACCGCAATGAAATACACAAGTATATATCCAATAAGCGACACATACTTAAATTTCTGGCTCTCCCTCTGTCTGAAGAAAATGACATAATCTGCTATCATTGAGCCCAAAACAATGATAACCACCATCAGCATAAAGGAGAATGAAATATTTCCTCTTTTGTAATCAGCAATGTATCCGAAAAAAAGGAATACGTCAATGATTGTAATAATGATAAGTAAAAATTTGTTTACAACAGCAATACTGTTATCTTCCTGTGAATGTTTCATCCATCTGTTCCTCCCTGAAATACAAGTTCCTACGTTTTCCAATATATGTCTATTCTACCACACTCACAAAAGCCTTGTAAATTACAAAAACCACCAGAGCCTAACAATAAGCCCTGATGGTTTTTCACTTTCAAAAAAATGATTTACTTTTTAGTCCGATTATGCTGCTTTTCTGTCCTCAAACAGCTTCTTTAAGCCCTCGACAGCTACCATAATTCCAAGAATCAACAGTAATATCGCAAATACCAGCTGAAGTGCATTTCCAGCTACAAATTCAGCAGAAAGACCCGATACCAGTTCAACGATCTTAACAATAATTGCCGTAAATGTTACCGCTAACATGATAAACATCGGTCCCCAAAGCATAATACCCTGACGTTTTGTTTTCTTTAAGAATACAGCACAGGAAATCAATGCTAACGCAGACAGCAACTGGTTTGCAGAACCAAATAACGGCCAGATGCTTGCATAGCCCACTTTTGCTAACAGGAATGCTAATACCAGAGTGATGACAGTGGCAAAGTAAGTATTAGAAGCAACCTTTGCAACAGATCCCATCTCTTTATCATCATCCGTAAAGAACTCCTGAAATGCAATACGTCCCACACGTGCTACAGAATCTAAACTTGTCAATGCAAATGCAGAAATTGCCAAAGTAATCAAGGTGTAAGAAATGCTTTCAGATAATCCCACCTTTGTTAAAAAAGTTGCAATGGCTGATGCAAATACCTGTGCCGGTGTACCGCTTGGAAGCCCATCGGAAGTTGCTGCAAAGCCAACACACACTAAAGCGATAACTGCAAGGAAACTCTCTAATAGCATTGCTCCGAAAGATACCGGAAGCATTGCCTTTTCATTCTTAATCTGCTTAGACGCGGTTCCTGATGAAACAAGTGAATGGAAACCGGATACCGCACCACAGGCAATCGTAACAAATAATGTCGGGAATAAATACGAAGTGGTATTCCCACTTACAATTTTAAATCCCGTAAATGGTGCTAAATTCATCGCCGGCTGATAAATAATAATGCCCACAAAAGCCATCAGCATCATGGCAATCAAAAGGTAACTATTTAAGTAGTCTCTTGGTTGAAGCAGTGCCCACACCGGTGTTACACAGGCAATCATAATATAAATAAAGACGAAAATCAGCCAGAAATTTCTGGTACAATAAATCGGTGCATTTAAACCGATGGCAATCGCTGCTACCAAAAGTGCAATTGCAACCACTGTATTTAACCAGGTCGGGCATTTGGTAAATTTCAAAAACATACCAAGCGCTACTGCAAATAAAATAAACAGAAGCGAAGTCGTTGCCACGGCACCGTCAGCCGCTACCTTTGCACCCTCGGCATCAAAACCGTTAAAGGTGGTTGCAACAATGTCTGCAAATGCTGCCACAACCAGAATCGAAAACAGCCAGGTAAAAATTAAGAATAACCGTTTTCCTGTTTTTCCAATATACTTCTCAATAATATAACCGATGGATTTTCCCTTATTCTTTACAGAAGCATACATAGCGGAAAAATCCTGTACTGCTCCGAAAAATACACCACCGATTAATATCCACAGCAACACTGGAACCCAGCCGAAAATTGCTGCCTGAATCGGTCCATTGATAGGACCTGCCCCTGCAATAGATGCAAATTGGTGACCAAATACCACATTGGTATCTGCCGGTACATAATCCACACCGTCCTGCTCCGTGTAAGCAGGGGTCTTTGCATTCGGATCAATCCCCCACTTCTTTGCAAGAAATCTTCCGTAGAATACATAGCCACAGACTAAAACCACTGCGGCAATCAAAATTATAACGAAACCATTCATAACCTAAATCCCTCTTTTCATAAAAATTTAATGGTTTTAGGTTACTTTAGTCCTTTCATTCGACAAAGTCAATGCCACATTCATATGAGATTTTTATATCTTTTATAACCTGTTTTTATATTATTTTAATTTTCTTATAACATTTTCCATGTTTTTGTAAATTGTACCACAGTAAAGTCTATATCACAATCATTATCCTAAAATCTTACCATCGGTAGAAATGGTAACCACCTGCCAGGGAATCCATTTCCCACTGTTTTTTAATGCAGTTACTGCTGCATGTTCAATTCCACCACAGCACGGAACTTCCATACGGACAATGGTTAGGCTCTTAATCTTATTCCTACTGATAATCTCTGTGAGCTTTTCACTATAGTCTCCCTCATCTAATTTAGGACATCCGATTAAGGTCACTTTCCCTCGAATAAATTCCTGATGAAAATTACCGTAAGCATAAGCGGTACAATCTGCTGCAATCAAAAGGTCTGCCCCCTCAAAATAAGGTGCATTGACCGGCGCTAATTTAATCTGTACCGGCCATTGACGCAGTTCGGTCTGTACTGCTGTAGCTAAGGACACCTTTCCTGCAATTTCTTCTCTCTGAATTACCCTAGACTGACTGCCTAGGCAGCCGCATGGAAGGGAGGCTTTCTGTGCCTGTTCTTTTTCTTTTTTCTTCTTATTTTCTAAAACTGCTGCCTCGTCATAGGCAGCTGCCTCACGCTCCACAAAAGTGATAGCCCCGGTGGGACAAGTAGGGAGACAGTCCCCTAAACCGTCACAATAGTCGTCACGAAGCAGTTTTGCCTTCCCGTTTGCCATGCCGATAGCCCCCTCATGGCAGGCATTCGCACAAAGACTGCAACCGTTACATTTTTCCTCATCAATCTGAATTATTCTACGAATCATTATGTTTCCTCCACTATCTTTCCTGCGGCATCCTGCATTTTTACTGCCTCACCACAGTTTTCCTTATTGACTTTACGAACCTAAGTATAATAAACTTTTCTTCGTAAGTATGTTGTTATAACAACAAAACATATTTTTTATGGAGAAATCATATTACATGAAACAGGATATTGATTATGAATTTTTAGAAACGACCCTGCTCTTTCAGGGAGCAAAAGCAGAAGATATCAGGACAATGCTGACATGTCTTAGCGCTGAAGTGAAACAATTTAAAAAAGGAACCGTCATTTATTCTGCCGGTTCCACTATAACTTCTATGGGAATGGTGCTTTCAGGCAACGTGCAGATTATCAGTGATGACCTCTGGGGCAACCGAAGTATTTTAGACAGCATTGCTCCCGGTACAGTATTTGCCGAAACCTATGCAAGTATGCCCGGTGAGCCTCTGATGGTCAGTGTTCTTGCCGCAGAAGATTGTGAAATATTATTTATAAATACTGCAAAAATAACAAATACCTGCCCTAGTGCCTGTCCGCATCATGTGGCATTAATTTGTAATCTTCTGCGGATTTCCTCACAGAAAAATCTAAATCTGTCCCGCCGTATTTTTCATACAGCGCCAAAATCTATCCGTGGCAGACTGCTTTCGTACCTCTCCTTTCAAGCAGTTTCCTGCGGCTCCTGTGAATTTTACATTCCCTTTAACCGCCAACAACTGGCAGATTACCTAAGTGTAGACCGCAGCGCCCTCTCGAATGAACTCAGCAAAATGCAGCGTGATGGTCTCATTACTGTAAATAAGAACCACTTCTGTCTGTTAAGTGATATTTTCTGAAACCTAAATGGGCTGCTGCAAAATGCAGCAACCCATTTACATAATTCTCACACAATACCAGTGTTCATCCACCTGTTTTACCATATCGCCTACATTCACAATCGGATAGCTTATATCATTTGACGGAATATAAGCAATGTCTCCAACGGTTCCGTCAGACATCAGTACCTGCTTCTGTTTATAATAGAGAAGCATATTTTTCACAAAAACTGCAATGAGTTTCTGGTCTAATCCATCAAATTCCTCTTCCCGAAACTGTTCAAGCACATCGAAAGGGAGCTTTGCTTCCTTATAACACCGCTCAGATACCATTGCATCATAGACATCTGAAATTGCGGTAACACGGGCAAACAGCGTGACATCCTCTCCTGACAACCTCATCGGATATCCCCTTCCGTTTATCTTTTCGTGATGCTGTAAAACCGCATTTTTCACTTCCTCCGCAATTTCTGCTCCTAACATTTCATAAGAATATACCGGATGATGCTTCATAATGGCAAATTCTTCGTCGTTTAGCTTTCTCGGTGCATAAAGTACTTCTTCCGGTATCCTTGTTTTCCCGATATCATGTAATATTCCTGCCAGTACAAGACTTCTGATCTCCTCCTCCGGAAGTTTAAGCCACCGTCCCATCATCCCATTTAAAAAAGCCACATTTAAAGAATGACGCTGTAATGCTTCGTCAATAGGTCTTGGCACATCAATACACTGGAATACATCTGATGGTTCCATTTCCTGCAGTTTCTCGTAGACATCCACCATCACCTGCTCTACTTCATCGCTCTCCACCTGCTTCATTCTGCGGGTGACCTGAAGTACATGGTCTACACTGTTTTTCAGACCTGTATAGCCGGAGTGATTTTCCAACGCCTTCTGGCGCACCTCATCCGGTGTATCCTTTCCGTTAACAATCTCCTGAAACGTTTCCTCACAGGTAGTAATATAGCGGTCTCCGGCACAAAAATTTGCCATATGCTTGAGTTTTTCCGCCGTAAGAATTTCTCCGCCCGGCATCAGCAGAACATTTCCGTCATGGTTATAAATATTATCTTTTAATACCAGTCCTTCCCACAAATATTCAAAGGGAATTTTTCTCAAATTTTCTGTTGCCATATTCTTCTCATACCTTCCTGTCGGCTATCATCCGGCAGCCATATTCTTCTGTCCACAAACCACTGCTGTGGATTCTCACTACCTTATATTCATTCTGAAAAACTGTCTCTTTCAGACGCAACATTAATCGGATTCTGTGCCCCACCTCGAAACTTCCTGCCGCTGCTTGAAACAATACCCCATTTGCACTGATGTTTTTTGTCTCTATTGGAATCGGTTTCCGCAAAGATATCATCTGGTCACAAAGACGGATATCACTGACAATTCCTTCTGTCTGTACCGCATATCTTGAGCACTTACGTTCTTCCTTTTCCTTCCCTGAATTGAGTGCAATTTCTACTTCATTGGCTATTACAGGTCTGTGAAGTCTCCCTTCAAATTCCAGAATACGGTTGTTCTGAAAAATCAATACAGCTACTTTTCCCTTATCTGCACACATCAGACTGCTGACACGTATTTTCAGTATATTGGTATAGGGATTAAAGTCAGTAATAACCGTATCCGCCACCACCCGGTTATTTGCAATATCTTTTACCAGTATTCTGCTGTTTTTCAGGTTTCCCGTATACTCCATATATCTCTCCTGCATGTTTTTATGCTGCATTCTGCTGTCTCTTTTATATTTCCTCGTCCACCTTGATGCCCTTTAAATCTGCCTCTACAAGTTTCATGCTATTTTTTATATCATTTAATTCTCTCTGCGCATCTTCGGAAGCCGGATTCTTACGGGTTATATCCAATAATTCATCAAAATCCATCTCCGGAGTCTCCTGTTCCTGCTCTTTGGCTTTTGCCCGTTCTACTGCTTCCTCAGTCTGTTCAATAAGTGCCTCCTGCACCGCTCTTTTTAATTCTATCTTCTCCTGAAGTTCTTCTTTCTCTTCGTCCTTCTCAGCTTTTTTCTCTGCCTTTTCTTCTGCTTCCTCTAACTGTTCATCTATGTAATCCGTTGCTTCCTGTACCAGCATACCGATAATTTTCTCATTGGCAGCCTCATTTATGGAAGCCGCTGCCTTCTGTGCATCCACCATCGGATCAGATTTCAATTTTTCAAGAAGGATGCTTTTTACATTTTGAACCTCAATCTGCATCTTCTCTCCGATATCATTCATCTCTTTCCTTACCACGCCGGAGCGTCCGTTTAATTGTAATGCTCTCTGCTGATATTCCGTGAGAGGCTGCTTATCAATTTGGGCTAACTGCTCCCATTCCTCCTTGCTTGGTGCTTCACCGACCCTGTTATAATAGTCCTGACGTTTCTTTAACAGTTCTAAATCCTGCTGTTCTTTAGAGTCGTCCGTCACTCCATACAGCTCCTTGAGTACTTTCTCATCCATATGGATATCCTTCAATTCCTCTGATTTTTCCTGTCGCTGTGCAGATAATGCGGCATACTGTTCTTTTCTGGAGGTCACTTCTCGCTCTACCGCCTTATCATTCTCCCAGGCATCCTTTACGATTTTTAATGCTTTCTGCTGTGCCTGTCTGCGCTTTTCCGCAACAGGATCCTGCATCAGGTTAAGATTTCCGGCAAATATCTGTTTTTGCGTCTTATTCGCCCCCTGTATTCCATACCCGGTTTCTTCCGGTCTTCCTGAGAATATCCCCGACGCCTGTATTGTAACTGACATAACTCATTCCTCCTATTCCAAATCTGAAACTTGCAACTTTCATTATTTTATCAACCAGATTCAACGCACCTTTAGCCTAACAGTTTCTGTTTTACCGCTTTCATATCCATTTCTAAAAGGATATCATCTGCCTCAGGTTCTCCCACTAATTCCGGGGATATGTTAGAATGGATATAAAATGTAGAAAGTCCCACCTGTTTTGCCCCGCGAATGTCACTGTTCATATCATTTCCAATCATAACTGCCTTTGACACATCAATATGGCACTTTTCTAACAACATACGGAAAAAACGCTCATCCGGCTTTTTTACCCCGCAGGAAGAGGAGATAAAAATATCCTCAAAATATGACGCAATTCCTAACGTGTGCATTTCATATTCAGTAAAGATCCGTTGGGCATTAGACAGAAGATACAGCCTGCCTCCTGACTGTTTTAATGTGGCAAGCAGCTCCTTTGCACCATCATAAAGTCGAATATATTCCGTAGACAGCACACGGAAAAACTGTCCCGTATGAACGGCAAGGGCTTCATCTGCCATAACCCCCTTCTTTTCATAAAGTTCCCGGAATACGTTTTCAATCTCAATTTCAGGAAATGCCTCATGGGCATCAGCAGATTTTCCTTCCTCCGTCTGCATTTCTTTCCGTTTCGCATCTTCTCTGTGCCCGATTAAGGTTCTAAACTCTTTTTTCAATTCCTCCGGTTTATAAACCGCATCATAATAACCATAGAATAATGCCAGTTTCTCCCATACCTCCGGTGCCTCTTCCTCCGTATGAATATCTACTAATGTTCCATATAAGTCAAATATATACGTCTGATATTTTCCACTTCCCATACCTTTCTCATTTCTCCCTTATTCTCTTAAACATTTCCTATTATATAGTAAAAATGTACCATTTTTTCCCTTTCTAATCAACCCCCACTTACGTTTTCCCGCAGGCGTAACAAAATTTTCTTTTCTAACCGGCTAACCTGCACCTGAGACATTTTAAGTTCTGCGGCCACCTCTGTCTGGGTTTTATTTTCAAAATAACGCAGTTCAATTAATTTCCGCTCTTGTCCGTTTAAGAGACTTAATAGCTGATCTGTCACCATCTGGTTGAGCACTGCCTCCTTCTCCGGTTCCTCCCTTGTAAAATCTTCTTTTTCCCTGCCGCAAAGCTGGTCTATCAAAAGAAGTTCGTCCCCATCCTTCTCATAAACCGGTTGATACAGAGACTCTACTTCCCTGTTTGCTTCTGTCGCCATGACAATCTCTTCATTCGAAAGTCCGGTAGCAGCCGACACTTCTACCAAATTAGGCTCTCTCCCTAATTCCTTGCAGAGCCATTCTCTCGCTTTATGTACCTTATAAGCATTTTCCTTCAATGTCCTGCTGACCTTTACCATACCGTCATCCCGCAGGAAACGACGGATTTCTCCGGTTATCATAGGAACTGCATAAGTGGAAAAAGCTAAATTCAGGGAAATATCAAACTTGTCGATGGCTTTCATCAGACCAATACACCCTATCTGGAATAGCTCCTCTCTGTCGTGGCCTCTGTTATCAAATCTCCTTGCAACGGCGCGTACCAGTCCCAGATTCTCGGATACCAGTTCATCCCTCGCACTTTTATCTCCCTCGTGTGCCTGTTGTATCAGTTCTGCGAAACGCTCCATGTTTTCACCTCTATGCGCCTAATTTTTTTTGCATGACGACCCGCGTTCCCTCTCCTACTGTAGAAGTCACCTGTACCTCATCCATAAAGGCCTCCATAAAAGCAAATCCCATGCCGGAACGCTCCAATTCAGGTTTTGTGGTATAAAAGGGTTCCATTGCCATCTTTACGTCAGCAATTCCCTTTCCTTTATCCTCCACGATAATTTCTATTTTCTTTCCCTCTATCCGGCAGGTGAGCATCACTTTCTGCTCCGGATTATCGTACCCGTGAATAATGGCATTTGTCACTGCCTCGGAGACCGCCGTTTTTATGTCCGAGATTTCGTCTAACGTTGGATTTTCCCCAGTAATAAACGCTGCCACCGCCATTCTTGCAAATCCCTCATTAATGGAGCGGGCATCAAATTCCAGTTTCATCTCATTTCTATTCTGCATGTTATTTCTCCTCAATTTTTATAATTTTTTGCAGTCCGGAGACTAAAAAGATTTTTTGAATACGCTCATTTAGATTTTTTGCCGAGACTTGTCCACCCTGATAACCTAAATTTTTGCATCTTCCTATGATGACTCCGATACCTGAGCTATCCATAAATTCTGTTTTTGAAAAATCAAACACCAGATGTCTCACATGGTAAGTCTCTATCAGCAAATCAGTCTCCATCCGCAGTTGGTTTGCCTGATGATGGTCAATCTCTTTTGGCATGAAAACGGTGAGACTGCCGTCCTCTCTCTCATAATAATTTTGCATATAGTTCTCCTTTCCTATTACAAAAAAGACGTCTATTCGTATTCATAGACGTCTTTTGTAAATCATTATTCTGTTTTTACTCTTCGATGCTCAGATAATTCTGCGCATTTGCAGCACGTTCTGTACCCGGATATAAATCCACAATCTTCTGATAATAAGTTTTAGCTGTTGTCAGGTCATTATTCTTCCGGTAGGCCTGAGCAAGATAATAAAGTGCATAGCCATCCTCAAAGGTTTCATCTAACTCTACTACCTTTTCTAGTTTAGGAATTGCCTCCTCAAAGTTCTGTGCATTATAAGCAGCGTAGCCCTCCTGATATAATGAGGTAATATATTCGGCATTCACCTGTGCGTTAATGGTTCCGTAAATCGCTTTCGCATCCTCACTCAAATATTCTTCATTGACATTTGAAAGAGCCGTTCCTGCCGTATCAATATCCTGTTCTGTATATGCGACATATGCCTGCAGCAACTGTTCATAACTGCTAATCTGACTCTTAACACTTTCCTCGCTGCCCTTTACATCGTTTACCTGCTTTGTCAAATTTTCTATCTGCGCCTCTAAGGCACTGATATTCTGATTTTTTGACGAAATCGTATTATTTGCTTCTAAAACCTCTGCTTTCGCTTCATTTTGCACCTGTCTTTTTACTCCCGGCACTAATAAAAACCAGGTAATTGCCACTCCGATTGCAATTCCTATCACCATATTCACAACAGTTCCTATAGCAGAATTATCTTTTAAATATTTCGGCTGGATAATGGTTTCATTTCCACTCTGATAGGAAACCTGTTCCTCATTTTGGGCTTTCTTCGGGCTGTTCTCACGCATCTTGCTGTTTACTTCCTTTAAGTAACGCAGTGTGATGGTATTATTAGAATCAATTTTACCGGCATTGCGCAACGCTTTTTTTGCCAGTTCGTATTTTCCCTCCTGAATGTAGAGCAGAGCTAAAAGCTGATGTCCCCGAACCAGTTTCGGATTGAGCGACACCACCTTCTTTAACTGGATGATTGCCAAATCTCTGCTGTCCTGTTTGCAGTACAGCAATGCCTGATTATATTTCTTTATCGTCTGGTTGATACTCTCTAAACCGGACCGATTATTTTGTACCTCATCTAAATAGTAACTGGCACGATTTTCCGTAGGCTGATAATTCTTACTGATTACCCATTCCGTGAGTGCCTCCACAGCCTCTCCCATCTCAAAATAAATCAGTCCTAACAGGTTTCTTGCATCTGTATTTAATTTATTAAATTTTAAACTTGTTTTCAGGCACTCTGCAGCCCCGGATAAATCCCTTACCTCTGCCTTCGATAGTCCCTCATTATAGCAGGCATTTGATGCCATAATAATTCTCTTGTATGTTTTTACATTAATTCCGCAATTCGTACAAAAATTCTCCTTGTTTAATTTTGCACCGCAGTTGTAGCACTCCATGTTTTCCCTCATTTTCTATCTATTCTACTCTACTCTATGCGTTTCTCTTTACTTCACGCATCATTTCTTTTAAAACATCGGTCATGTCTGTCAGTTCATGGTTATATATCGCCTGCTCTGCTTCCTCTACCTCTAAACTCGGTTTAAAATTCTTTAATTCCTCTTCAAAATTTATCATATTTTTTACCTTTCACGTGCAGAAAAACACCACTATATTATTTCTTTACCCATTATAATATAGTGGTGGTTAAAATCAAGTAATTTTCTCTTAAGTTTTTCTTTTATCGCAGAAATAATTCTTATTCGACACCCTGATAACAAGGACGCGTCGAAATCTTATCACTCAGCTTGTAAAACTCTACAGATTTTCCAACATTTCGCAAGTCAAATCTCAAATCCTCGATGCGGATAATGACACCCGGATATACCTCTTTTAACACGGAAACACATGCACCTTTGGAACGCTCTACCAGACAGCGGAGTTTCTTTTCCTCCTCTTTGTCGCTTGCAAGAACCGCCGTATCCCTAATCTTGATACGAAGCAGCTGCATACGTCTTGGGTCATTGGCATAGCTGACACCGCGTTCTGCCTCTAAGGCATCAAACTGCTTCAATCCACCCTCAATCTTCTCCAAGTTCATCGCCGTAGCTTCAATTTTCTTCTCAAGCACGCGAAGACGACTGTAGACGTCTCCGCTGGCGCCAACGGTAATTTCTGTCTTTTTCTCTGCATCATTCCCCAGGCTCGTCACTTCTACTCCCTGGATGGCATGGACTTCTCCGCCAATAATGCTGCCTCTATTGCCGTTCATAATAATCTTTCCCTGACAATCCACATCACAATCCATCAAAACATCTGCCTGAATGTCTCCGTCACATTCAATATTGGTAAATTCAAAGAACTTCGCCGTAATATTTCCCTTTGTCTTGACAGATGCCTTGTTACCGCCTAACATACCACTTCTTAAGATGATATCCTTTCCCGCCACAATGGTACACGCCTCTACGACACCATCGATGGTAATGCTTCCAGTGGACTTGATGCTGACACCACTCTCCACACCGCCGTGAATCACTACATCACCACGGAAATCAATATTTCCCAGGGTAATCTCCGCATTGCCGGATATCTCATAGACCGGAAGAATGACAATACGGTCATTCTGCATCTCAATCTTACCATCTATTGCCGCAGTATATGTAATACCGTCAGGCTGACGTTCAAAACCTTTTCCTTTTATCGGAAGTTGGTCTCTCCCCTTCTTTGCCTGAATCGGTTTCCCTCTTACATTCACACCGTCGGTTCCTGCAATCGGCGGATGATAAACGGCGATTACCTGTCCCTCCACTACAGATTCTATAGAATGTACGGACCAGTAATCAACGGAACCGTCAGGGAGCACTGTTGGTTTATTATCAAAACTGGTGTTAAAGTTATATTCGTAATATCCATCTACACCATCCACACACGGCGTCCCCTTCGCCACAAGAACTTCCCGCTCATATACTTCTTCCGCAACCATCCGGGCAATTTCTTCGTGATTAATACAGGCATTGACCCCACGCTCATTCAGTGCCTGCATCAAAAACGGAACTGTATACTCTTCACCCTCTTCCGGCATCGGAAGCAGCATGTATGCTTCCATCTCATCCACCGTAATTCTTACAATTGGTTTTTCCTTTGGTAATGCTGCCATAGCTACGCGCTCCCTATATCTAATCTACATTATAGTATACACTTACTCACAATAAAAGATATCCTCTTATACTCTATAATACTAGTAGTCAGCGCCTTTTTCAAGTAAAAATCGGCAAAATCACCAAATTTACGACAAATTTATCATTTCATCTGCGACAATCTTTCTTTCACCTGTGCCATCATCTGTTCGTAACCGGCAAGTTTCTCCTTTTCCTCTTGTACTTTCGCTTCCGGTGCTTTGCTTAAAAATTTCTCATTAGAGAGCATTCCCTTAGAACGTGCCAGCTCTTTCTCCAGACGTGCCTGTTCTTTTAATAAACGCTCTTTTTCTTTTTCAAAATCCACCAAATCTTCTAATGGCAGGTAAAGGGTTGCTCCCGGAATCACTACAGATACCGCATCTTCCCCAATTCCCGTTTTATCTGCCTGCACGGATACTTCACTGGCTCCGGCAAGGTTCTGATAAGTTTCTGTATTTAATACAAAGGTATCACGCAGTGCAGCTTCCTCTGCCACAATAAATACTTTCGCTTTTCTTGATGGTGGAACATCCATCTCGGTACGGACGTTACGGATTCCTTTTACCAAATCCTTACAATGTTCTAGCATCTCTTCCTCAGCAGGGAAATTCCATTCCTGTTTAAATTCCGGCCATTTTGCCAGCATGATGGTTTCCTCTTCCGGGTGTAGCGTACAGAAGATTTCTTCCGTAATAAACGGCATAAACGGGTGCAATAATTTTAAGGCTTCTGTCAATACGGTTTTCAATGTCCAGAACGCTGCATTTGCAGATGCAGGGTCACTTTCCTTATTATAGGTACGAGTCTTTGTAATTTCAATGTACCAGTCACAGAACTCATCCCAGATAAAGTCATATACCTTCTGTACGGCAATCCCCATCTCATACTTATCCATGTTCTCGGTAACATCTTTTGCTAAAGTGTTTACTTTTGATAAAATCCATTTATCGGCAGGCTTTAACTCATCAAGAGATGGCTCCGTAATCTCTGCACCTTCCAAATTCATCATAATGAAACGGGATGCGTTCCATACCTTATTTGCAAAGTTTCTGGATGCCTCCACTCTCTCCCAGTAAAAACGCATGTCATTTCCCGGCGCATTTCCGGTGATTAAGGTCAGACGCAGTGCATCCGCACCATATTTTTCAATAACCTCTAACGGATCGATACCGTTTCCTAAGGATTTGCTCATTTTCCGTCCCTGAGAATCACGTACCAATCCGTGGAATAATACGGTATGGAACGGTGCTTTTCCTGTCTGTTCATAGCCGGAGAAAATCATACGGATTACCCAGAAGAAGATAATATCATATCCTGTTACCAAGACATCTGTCGGATAGAAATAATCCAAATCCTCCGTCTTTTCCGGCCAGCCTAAGGTAGAGAACGGCCATAATGCGGAAGAAAACCAGGTATCTAAGGTATCCGGATCCTGCTCCATACGGTCACAGCCACATTTCGGACATTTTCCCGGTGCTTCCTTTGCCACTACCATCTCTCCACAATCTAAGCAGTAGTAAGCCGGAATGCGGTGTCCCCACCATAGCTGTCTAGAAATACACCAGTCACGGATATTATCTGTCCAGTTGAAATAGGTTTTCTCCATACGTTTTGGAAGGAGCTTGATATCCCCATTTTTTACTGCTTCCACTGCCGGTTTAATCAACTCATCCATTTTTACGAACCACTGCTGTTTTACCATCGGCTCTACAGTTGTGCCGCAGCGGTCATGGGTTCCTACATTATGAGAATGAGGTTCTACCTTTACCAGTAATCCCTGTGCCTCTAAGTCTGCAACCAGTGCCTTTCTACACTCATAGCGGTCCATTCCCTCATATTTTCCTGCATAGGCATTCATCGTTGCATCATCATTGATAACAGTAATTTCTTCTAAATTGTGGCGTTTTCCAACCTCAAAGTCGTTAGGATCATGTGCCGGTGTTATTTTTACACATCCGGTTCCAAACTCTTTGTCTACATAGGCATCAGCAATTACCGGTATCTCCCGGTCTGTCATCGGAAGTTTTAACATTTTACCAACGATATCTTTATATCTTTCATCTTCTGGATTGACTGCCACTGCAGTATCTCCAAACAGAGTTTCCGGTCTTGTGGTAGCGATTTCTACAAATCTTCCTTCTTCGCCTACTACCGGATAATTGATATGCCAGAAAAATCCGTCCTGTTCCTCATGTTCTACCTCAGCATCGGAAATGGAAGTTTTACATACCGGACACCAGTTGACAATACGGGAGCCTTTGTAAATCATACCCTTCTCATATAACTTTACAAATACCTCAAGCACTGCATCGGAGCAGCCCTTGTCCATCGTAAAACGTTCTCTCTCCCAATCTGCAGAAGAGCCCATTTTCTTTAACTGATTGATAATACGGTTACCATACTCATCTTTCCACTCCCAGCATTTTTCTAAAAATCCTTCTCTGCCGAGGTCTCTTTTGTCAATGCCCTGTTTTTTCAGATTTTCGATAACCTTTACCTCTGTTGCAATGGAGGCATGATCGGTTCCCGGCTGCCACAGTGCATTGTAACCCTGCATTCTCTTATAACGGGTTAAAATATCCTGCATGGTATTGTCTAAAGCATGACCCATGTGAAGCTGTCCCGTAATGTTTGGCGGTGGCATCACAATGGTAAATGGCTTTTTACTGCGATCTACTTCTGCATGAAAATATCCATTATCCTCCCACTTTTTGTATAAGCGATCTTCAATGCTTTTGGGATCATAGGTTTTTGCAAGTTCTTTGTTACAATTCTGACACATAACGTTTTTCTCCTTTATGACATTTTAGTTATTGAAAGTTATTCGCGTAAAGAAACAAAGCGGCCTTCCTCTGCACATCATGCGCATCCCGCACGGAGTGCTTTTGTCGTATAGGAGACGAAGTTTCCTATACGATGAAAAACGCCCTTTACATTCTATACAGAATGCAAAGGGCGAATTTATCGCTGTACCACCTTTATTCATCAGTGTAAACTGACCTTAGTCCTGCCGGCGCATCTTACGCTTAGCGGGCGGTTCGCTAACGGGAACCAAACGGGAATACTTCTGCCGATGAATGATTTCATACACTTTCTTGGTATTCCGGTTCAAAAGCTACCTTCCACATGTCTTTCTTTGGAAAACCTTACAGCCGACGGATTTTCCTCTCTGGCAAGAGTGCATGTGTACTCCTCTTTCTCATCACCTTTGGTTTCTTATTGTTATTATCATACGCAGGGGGGGGCATTTTGTCAACTATTTTTCTTAAATCTTTGAAAAACATCTCTCTTCGGGCAAAAATAGGACGGTTCCGAAAACCGTCCTAGACAAATTTTACAATTCCTCTTCCACCATACTCTTATTACTGGTAAACAATTCATAAATACATGGCACCACAACCAACGTAAGAAGTGTACCGTAAACTAGACCGCCCTCGGTGACAATCGCCATAGGCTGCATCATTTCCGATCCACCGCCAAGCCCTAACGCCAGAGTAGACATGGATAAAATTGTCGTTAATGCCGTCATTAAAATCGGACGAAGTCTCATCTTACCTGATTCAATGATTGCCTCCCGCTTCTCCATACCCTGTCTGCGAAGCTGGTTGATATAATCCACCATGACAATACCATTATTTACGATAATACCGGCTAACATAACAAATCCAATCATTGCCACGACACTGACCTCTTTTCCAGTAAAAAACAATGTAAAAAAGCCTCCGGTAAACGCCAGCGGAATCGTAAACATAATAATGAATGGCGACAGGAAAGACTGGAACTGTGCTACCATAATCAGGTAAATAAAGATAACCGCCAAAAGAAGCATCAAATAAAGCTGCTTCATCGCTTCATTTATGGTTTCATCCTCACCGGTCATGGCTATGGTATAGCCCTCTGGCAAATCCAGTTTTTTCAATTCCTTTTGTATCTCATTGCTTACTAAAGTAACATTATGCTCCTCGTCAATCCCCGCTGTGACACTGATATAACGGGTCTGTGCGTCCCTGTTTATAGTATTTAAAGCACTTCCTTCCTGAAACTTTGCAATATCCTTTAATGCTACTTTTTCTTTCTCACCCATACGGTCGGTATAAGTAAAGGTTAGATTTTTAATATCTGCTAAGGTTGTGTCGGACTGTTCTTCCGTTTGAATATAAACCTTGTAATCCTTCAAATCGGTAGTGATTGTAGTCGGTGAAGTATCCGATGCCATCTTTGCATAGACAAGCTGGAATACCTGAGCTGTAGTCATACCATATTTTGCCGCTTTTTCTTTGTCCACCACAATAGTAAAAGAAGGTGTGGTATCAGAAAGACCATCCTCCACGTCCACAGTTCCCTCCGTCTGTTCCACCACTTCTGCCACCTGCGCCGCGATTTCCTGCAGCTTGTCTAAATCATTTCCGCTAATCTGGACAGAAATACCGCTGCCGAATAAAGAACTCATGTCTGAGGAAGAACTATCTGCAGACACTTCACAATCCATATCTTTTGTCATTACCATAATCTGCTCGGAAATCTCATTTGCCGGTACATCAGAATTTTCATCTAAAATCAGGTACATGGTAACACTGTCATTACTGCTGCCCATAGACATCATTCCACCGCCGCCTGTCATGGCGCCAATTGCCTCAATCCCCTCTATGCCGGATATTTTTTCCACTATTTCATCTGACATAGCTGTCAGTTCTTCA
>JAQXGQ010000098.1 GCA_029006795.1 Clostridiales bacterium
CAAATGCAAAGAATTTCTCTGATGTATGATTAAATACACCATCCAAAACAACCTTCATGTTAAGCTCATGTGCTTTTTTCACTAGGTTCTTTAAATCTTCCTCCGTTCCAAAGGAAGGGTCAACTTTTTTATAATCAAGCGTATCGTATTTATGACTGGTTCCTGCCTCAAAAATAGGGTTTAAATACAACACATCCACTCCAAGCTCTTTCATGTGTGGTAAATGCGAAATCAATCCAGGCAAATCTCCATGCAAATCTTCCTTATATCCGATAGGTGCCTTATACCATAGGGGATCATCCTGCTTTTTGCTGCTGGCAAAACGAGATGGAAAAATCTGATAGACCACTGCATTTTTTGCCCAGTCCGGCACAAAAAACTGTTCTTCTTCCCTGAGATTTTGGGGACAGTCAAACATCTTGTCAATGCTTTCTATCACTGTTTCTTTAAACTCGTAATTACCATAATATGCTTTTTTTCCTGCTTTATCTGTCAGTTCAAAGAAATAGCGTAAACAGATAACGGAAAAATTTATCTCAACCTCGTAATAATCATGGTGCTCATCACTTGCCACCTTTTCCATCGGATATTCCGCTCTTGTGTCCTTTTTAAATAGCGGTATATACTTATCCTGCGTGTGAAGTACTATGCTTTCCATGTCCCCTTTTTTTGTTGTAATCCGAAATAAAAACCTGTCTTTTCCTACTGCATAACAATAACGTTTGTCCATGTCGTGATAGATTGCTGCATATTCCATTTCTTTCTCCCTCAACTTTCTCCTGTTTTTTAATGTTTTGTGTTATTTTTGTAATTCCCCTATTTACCTCTAATTTTCAAGATAGCTTTCTCTCTATCTTTACTTGCAGTATACTATTCTTTTTTATATAACTCTTGTATAATTTTCTTATTTTTTAACACAAAACTATCCACTTTTAATATAAGCCTAGAGCAAAAATCGCATCAGACCCTTCTACATTGTCTGATGCGATAACTTTCTTCTATATTTTTTATTTCTCCTCCATAACACTCATATATGCCGGACGAATAATTTTATCTGTACCTATCAATTCCTCTATCCTATGTGCACTCCATCCGACAATTCGCGCAACTGCAAAAATTGCCGTATAAAGTTCCATCGGTATTCCAAGCATATCATATACAAAACCACTATAAAAATCTACATTCGGGCTTACTCCTTTAAAAATATGTCTTTTCTCTGCAATAATTGCAGGGGCCAATTCTTCAATGTTTTCATAAAGCAACAAATCCTCTTCCCTATGCTTCTCCGCAGCAAGTTTTTCCACATACTGCTTAAATACTCGCTCTCTTGGATCTGACAGGGAATATACTGCGTGCCCCATGCCATAGATTAATCCCTTTTTGTCAAAAGCTTCCTTATCAACAATCTTCGATAGATATGCCGAAATTTCTTCTTTATCGCTATAATCATTGACATGTGCACGGATATCTTTCATCATTTCCATCACTTTGATATTGGCTCCGCCATGTTTCGGTCCCTTTAGAGAAGACATTGCTGCTGCGATGGTTGCATAAGTATCCGAGCCGGAAGATGTCACAACCCTGGTTGTAAAGGTGGAATTATTACCGCCTCCATGTTCCATATGTAAAATCAAGGCGGTGTCTAATACCTTTGCCTCTGTCTTGGTATACTTTTTATTAGGTCTCATCATCATCAAAAGATTTTCTGCGGTGGAAAGGTTAGGGTCCGGATGATGAATAAACATGCTCTGATTTTTCTCATAATGATTATATGCGTTATAACCATACACTGCCAGCATCGGGAACTCACTGATGAGCTGAATGCACTGCCTTAGCGAATTGCTGACGGAAATATCCTTCGCGTTTTCATCATAAGATTCCAGCGTCAGAATACTTCTTGTCATGGAATTCATAATATCTTCCGTCGGAGCTTTCATAATGACATCTCTTGTAAAGTTTGTCGGAAGAACCCTGCATTTTCCAATGTATTTTTTAAATTCCTCTTCTTTTCTTTTATCTGGAAGTTCTCCCATCAAAAGCAGATATGCAATCTTTTCAAAACCTAATTCCTCCGTTCCTAAGCTACCGATTAAATCTTCTACCCTATATCCTCTGTACCATAATTCCCCGTCGCAGGGCACCTTTTTCCCATCTACAATCTTAGACGATTTAATTTTGGATATATTGGTAAGTCCGGTTAAAACCCCATTTCCGTTCTCATCACGCAAGCCACGGTTTACACCATATTCCTCAAATAACCGGGGAGCAATATTGTCATTTTTCCGGCATATTTCTTCCTGCCTTTTTGCATAATCATTCATCAAGTCCATCATATTCCATCGCCTCCACTTCTTCTATCTCACTGCTCATAATTGTTTCAAGTTCCATCATCAGTTGGAGTAATTGGATCAATTTCTCTTTTCCAAATTTATCTATCACTTTACCATAATACTGTTTTAAAATTGCTTCCTGTTCCTCTAACAGTTTTTGTCCTGTTTCTGTAATCGTCACATAGGTTCCTTCGCTTCCATTTCCATCATGTGACCATAATACCAGTCCCCTGTCCCGTAACTTACCAATCATGTTAGAGGTCTGCCGCATAGAAAGTTCCATTTTCTCTGAAAGTTCTTTTAAATATGTTTTTCCTCCATAAATGGAGGACATTTCACTTTCTGAGGCAATATGATGCAATGCAATGTATTCCGGAATGCTCATTTTATCAAAAAACTCTCTAACCTTACCTTTATTCATAAGGTATCTTCGATAGGTCAGCTCATTAGAAAGTGTTGTAATATCGGGTACATTTTTTTCATTTATCTCTGACATAGTTTCTCCTCCATTCTTGTTTTTATTAGCACTCCATTCGTTCGAGTGCTAATTAGTAAGGAACAAAGTGGGCAAGCCCACTCTCAACTCCCCTTCCCCTCAATCTTTGAGGGGCTTGTTCACTTTGCGCGCCGGTTGTGGTATGCGTAGCATATCTTTCCTCTCCACAACCGTGCGCATCCCGCACGGAGTGCTTTTT
>JAQXGQ010000099.1 GCA_029006795.1 Clostridiales bacterium
TAACAGCAGCCAAAATACCGGTTTTTAAATTATCCCGGAAATAGCTGGAAATCATGCCGACTAAAGTCGGGCCGCCAGAGCAGCCTAAATCTCCGCCGAGGGCTAAGAGTGCAAACATGGCAGTGCCGCCTCGGGGTAATGAAGCGGAGGCTTTACTGAAGGTGCCGGGCCAGAGAATGCCAACTGAAAGACCGCAGAGCGCGCAACTAAGCAGTCCCACTACCGGATTGGGGATAAGTGAAATCCCCAGGTAGGAGACGATGCAGAGGAAAGCGCTGTAAACCATAAAGTGGTCTAAATTCATCTTTGCTCCGTATTTTCCATATAGCGTTCTTGAGGAGCCCATCAGAAGGGCAAAAGCCATAGGGCCTGTCAAATCGCCGATGGATTTGGGGACACCAAGTCCATTTTCCGCAAAGGTGGATGCCCACTGACTGACAGATTGTTCGCTTGCGCCGGCACAGACCATCATCAATAGCAAGACCCAGAAAATTTTCATGGAAAACAGTTCTTTTATAGTAAGTCCCCGCTCCCCGTCTTCCATCAGTGAAGCAATAGGAACTCTGGTAAATAAAAAGGCATTGCACAGTGGGATAAGTGCCCAGATGAGCGCCATGACTTTCCAGTTCCCGATGCCGAAGAAATGGAAAAAGGCAGTGGAAATCAGTACGACACCCACATGTCCCCAACAGTAGAAGGAATGCAGAAGACTCATGGTCTGTTCTTTGTGCTCTGTGGGGCAGGCTTCTACTACAGGGCTGACAAGTACCTCCAATAGTCCGCCACCGATGGCATACACCATTACAGAGAGCAGGAGACCGATAAACGGGTCTGAAAAACATTCCGGCAGAATGGTCAATAAAATAAGTCCTGCTGTGGCGAAAATATGGGCAAGTACCATAGAAACACGGTAACCGATTTTGTCCACAAAAGTTACGGAAAGCAAATCTACCATCAATTGAAGTCCGAAATTAATGGTGACAAGCATGGTAATCTTAGAGAGCGGAATGTGGTAGGTTGA
This sequence comes from Clostridiales bacterium, assembly GCA_029006795.1. Classification (GTDB taxonomy): domain Bacteria; phylum Bacillota; class Clostridia; order Lachnospirales; family Lachnospiraceae; genus Roseburia. Next base: position 1,022 of record JAQXGQ010000099.1, read on the forward strand.
CTGAAAAGTCAAAAACAGCAGCGGTATAAAATTGTTAACGATTGCCTGCACAATATAGCCGATGAAACAGGCTGTGATTGTCTTGTTGTAATTATTTTTCATTAGGAAACCTCCAGGGCGCTCCGTTTTACCCGGGCAAGAGCATGTGCTACCGGTGGAATGCTGATGATAATCAGGGTTACAATCATTTCCGGCAGCAGATAGGACGCCTGATAGCCGATAGAATAAATAACAGGACTCATTCCTTCAGGGGCATAAGCACCAAAGAATACAACGCCGGAGATGGTGGCGAAGACAAAACGTCCCAGAACACCTATCACATAACCAATCTGAAGTCCCCACTTTTTCTTATGAAAAAATCCGGCAAGCCCCAAAGCACCAAATGCCAGGGGATAATCTAAAAGCATCTGGGGAATGGTATAGAAAATAGGTTCCATGACAAACTGTACCAGACCATAAGCCACTGCGGTCATAATACCTACATAGGGACCGTACCAGTAAGCTATCAGTACGATAAAAAGCATGGAGAGCAGGGTCACAGAACCGCCCGTGGGCATCTCAAACAATTTAATCATGGAACATACCACGGCAAGAGCGATGGCAACTGCGGAGTAAACCAACTGTTTTGTGGTAAGAACCGCTTTTCTTCCAGAGTTTTGATGGCGCAGCAGGGCGGCAATTAAAATAAGAATGACACTGACTGCAGCGACAAGAATAATACCGGTTACAGTCAGGTGAACGGAACCGTCACCCCAGGCTCCTTCCGGTGTTGCAAAAAAATTATTCATAACATATACCTCCAATAATTTTGTTGTTAAACTATAGCAATACATAGAGAAAAAGTCAAGAAAACCTATTCCTATTGACAAACTAGGAAATAAAAAATATAATAGCAAAATGACAAATTAAAAAGGACAAAGGAGATTACCATGAAAAAAAGAATTTGGGCAGCAGGACTTGCAGGAATATTGATGGTATCCTTATTAGCAGCAGGCTGTGGTAGTGGAAACAGGAACTCGGCAGCAGGTAATGCCGGTACTAATCCATCAGATGTGTTAACTACGGAGACTGTGGCAGATACAGAGGAAATTCATTTTACGGGAGAAGCAGAAATGAGCGAAACTCCTGCAGAGGGAATTACTTTCACGGATGACCTGGGGCGGGAAGTAACTGTGACTTCTGCAGAGCGTGTAGCAACTTTAATCGGAAGTTTTACGGATGTCTGGTTGTTAGCCGGCGGTGAAGTGGTGGCGGCAGCTAACGATTCCTGGGAGAGTCTGGATTTGGAGTTAGGAGAAGATGTGGTAAATACCGGAAGCATTTTAGAGCCGGATGTGGAGCAGCTGATTGCTGCAGAGCCGGATTTTGTTATTGCCAGTGCCAATACGGATGCAGATGTGGAACTGGAAGATGTATTAACTCAGGCAGGTATTACAGTAGCATATTTTGACGTAGCAAATTTTGATTCTTATCTTCATATGCTTGAAATCTGTACCAAAATTACCGGACGTGCCGATTTGTACGAGGAAAATGGACTTGCAGTACAGGAACAGATTGAGGTGACAAAAGCACGTGTGGATGGCAGTCAGCCAAAGGTATTGTTTTTGAGAGCTTCCTCCCAGAGTGTAAAGGCGAAGGGAAGTGACGGAAATGTCTGCGGTGAGATGTTAGCAGATTTAGGTTGTATCAATATTGCAGACAGTGACGAGAGCCTGTTAGATGATCTTAGCATGGAGGCAATTATCGCAGCCGATCCGGATTATATTTTTGTGACAATTCAGGGAAATGACAGCGAGGCAGCAAAAAACAATGTAGAAGAACTGTTGGTATCCAATCCAGCATGGGCGTCCTTAACAGCCATTCAAAATGAAAACTATTACTGGTTAGACAAACGCTTGTATAATTTAAAACCAAATGCCAAATGGGGAGAGGCATATGAGCAGTTAGCGGATATTCTTTATCCTGAAAACTAATCAGCCGCTTTGTTAGTAGATATAAATGTGATTTTTGAGGAAAATTTCTGGGAGGGAGAAGCGATATGGCATATTTCCCATTTTTTGTTGAAATTGAAAACGAAAAGGGTTTGATAGTGGGAGGCGGCAGGATTGCTGCACATAAAGTGGAAAAACTGCTTCCTTTCGGTGTAAATCTTACAGTGGTTGCACCCGAGATCCTTCCTGTGCTAAAAGATAATTCGGCAATTTCCTGTTTAGAACGCCATTTTTCAGACAGTGATGTGGAGGACTGCCGGTTTGTTATTGCAGCCTCAGATGACGTAGAATTAAATCATCATATTAGTGCTCTCTGTAAGAAAAAGGGAATTCTTGTCAATGTGGTGGATGACAAGGAAGCCTGTAGTTTTTTATTTCCGGCATTAATTAAGGAAGGGAAACTGACAGCAGGAATTTCTACTGCAGGAGCAAGTCCCCAGGTGGCGGCATCTATCCGTAGTCAGATGGCAGCGGAGCTTCCGAATCAAATGGAAAAAATCTTAGATGAACTCAATGATTTGCGTGAGATTGCAAAGGAAAGAATTGTAGACAGCAGAAGAAGAGCTGCCTTTTTAAAGGATGCAGCAAAATTCTGCATGGCAAAAAATCGTCCGCTTACGGAAGAAGAACGAGAAAAATGGATTTTGGAATATGCAAAGACGGATGAGCATATACACGATGATAGTACCGAAAGGGACAGGAACAATATTAGCCGAGAGGGCAGTGTCACCTTAGTCGGCGCAGGCTGTGGTGCTTACGACCTTATCACTCTGCGGGGCTTACAGGCAGTCCGAAACAGCGAAGTGTTAATCTATGATGATTTGATGGACGAACGTTTGCTTGACCATGCTTCCGAGAGCTGTGAAAAAATCTATGTGGGAAAACGTATGGGTTCACATAGCAAAAAGCAGGAAGAAATCAATGCCCTTTTAGTGGAAAAGGCAAAAGAGGGCAGGCGGGTAGTGCGCCTGAAGGGCGGTGATCCATTCGTCTTCGGACGGGGCGGAGAGGAAATTCTTGCCCTAAAGCAGGAGGGAATAGAAGTGCATGAAATTCCCGGTATTACCTCCGCTATTGCAGTTCCCGCAGCGGCGGGCATTCCGGTCACAAACCGGAAAATGAGCCGCAGTTTTCATGTGATTACGGGGCACACCGCAGGAACGAAAGACGGCTTGCCGGGGAATCTGGAGACCATCGCAAAGCTCGATGGCACCTCTATCTTTCTCATGGGCTTTCATCATCTGCCGCTTATCACAGAAAAACTGATAGGATACGGAAAAGATAAACAAACCCCGGTAGCAGTAGTCCACGGCAACTTCGACGGCACCGCAAAAGCGGTACGGGGAACACTGGAAAACATTGCACAAAAGGTCAGAGAATCAAAACTGGAACCCCCGGCAGTCATCATAATAGGAGAAACCGCCGAGCTAGAACTATACTAGATGAAGAGAAATTACTTGTACTGGAATTTTACAGCAAACTAGCGCAGAATACCTCCCGGTATTCTGCGCGTCTTCTATAAAAAAACTAACCAAAAAAGAAATACTCTCCATCTTCATCCCGAAATCGTTTCAAGCGTGTCTGAAATACCTCTTCTATCACATGCGAATCTAACACTTCCTCCGGTGTACCGGAGCCGACAATTGTTCTTTCATTCATTACAACGAGCCTGTCCGATATCCGAACTGCCTGGCTTAAATCATGCAGTATCAAAATTACCGTTTTGCCCTGTTCTTTCAAGGAGCAAACCATTTCAAGAAAATCCCTCTGCCCACTGATATCTAAGTAAGTAGTAGGTTCATCTAATACAATATAATCACAGTCCTGTGCTAATACCATAGCAAAAAAGACACGCTGTCTGATACCACCGGAGAGTGTGTCGACATAGCAGTCAGCATATTGTTTCACATGGGTAAATTCCATGACCTGTTCGACAATTTCCACATCTTTTTTTGTCTTTTTCCGGGAAAAACCTAAGTGGGGGAAACGTCCGTGTTCCACTAAAGTTTTTGCAGGAAGGGTAGGAATGATGGTGCGTACCTGGGGCAGAAAGGCAAGTTTTTTTGCCCTCTCTTTCGGCGGTAGCTTTAAGTAGTCCTCTCCATTTAAGTGAATGCCTCCGGTAGTCACCTTAGACACACCGTTTAAGCATTGCAGCAACGTGGTTTTTCCACAGCCGTTGGGGCCGATAAGAGAGGTAATCTGCCCCGGCAGAAAGGAGACGGAAATATTGTTTAAAATCGGAGTGTGTCCACAGGAGACGGACACATGGGAAAATTCAAGCATGGACTCTTCGCCCTCCTTTCTTTTTCAATAACAGATACAGGAAGAACGGGCCGCCGATAAATGACATGATAATTCCGGCAGGCAGTTCAAAAGGTGAGACAATTACTCTGCCTAAGAGGTCACAGAGGATGACAAAGGTGGCTCCTAACAAGGCGGAGCAGGGCAGTAAAAATCTGGCATCGTTGCCGAAAAGCCGCCTACAGATGTGGGGCACGATAAGTCCGATAAAACTTAATAGTCCAGCATAGCTGACAACGCATCCTGCTAGAACACTCGACAATACTAACAAAAGAAAACGAGTCAGAGAAACTCTAAGCCCAAGAGAATGGGCAATGTCATCTCCTAAGGCAAGAATATTTAAAGGTTTTACAAAAAACAGTGATACAAGAAACGCTGCGGAAATGCAAATGCAGGGCAGCAGTATCTTATTTAAAGTCAGTCCTGACAGAGTTCCTATTAAAAAGGAAGTCAGATTAACGGTGATATCTGTATCTAAAAGTTTGACGGTATTGATACCTGCATTTAAAAAACTTGAAACGGTAATTCCGGCAAGGATAATGGTTGTCCTTGAACTGTCGGATGCCGCAGCAAGCAGAAAGATGGCAAGGGTGGTAAGCAGTGCCCCCAAAAAAGCAAAAACCGGAACATAAAAGGAATTTGCCGGGAAAAAAAACATGGCGAGCATGACTGCAAAGCCGGAACCGGAATTGACACCGATGGTATTTGGACTGGCAAGGGAATTGTTCATAACACTCTGCAAAATCACTCCTGCACAGGAGAGCCCAATACCAGCAAAAAGTCCGCCAAGCACTCTTGGAACACGGACTGTTGTGATAAGAACATATGCCGTGGAAGTTTTGTCTTTTCCGGTAAGCACATCAAGAATGTCAGAAAAGGTCAGGCTGACGCTTCCAAATAAAATACCAAGCATTACAGCAAAAATTAATAGTATAAATAAGAAAAAAATAAGTGAACCCGGATGTTTCTTCATAATTCCCCCATATATTTTAGTGTTTTCATGTTATCACAGTGTTTCAAAATCCGCAATCTTAATCGAAAGCAGGGAAAAACACGGGATAAAATTTTTTTTCATAAATTTTGGAAATATAAAAGAAAAGGTATTGACAAATAATGTCAATAACATTACAATCTATTTCATAGTAAACCAATAGGAATTATAAAATTTGAAAAGAGGTGGAGTGAATTGAAGTTCAACACATCTTTGCTGCACGGAGGAACACAGGGCAGTTTCGGAGGAGATCCCCATACGGGGGCAACGCTTCCGCCTATCTGTTTTTCCAGCGCTTTTGAACAGGAGTCGGCAGAGCGGCTTGAACAGGTTTTTCATAATAAAGCACCGGGATTTTCCTATACCCGGATTGGCAATCCGACAATTGAGGCATTTGAAAAACGAATGACGGTGTTAGAAGGAGGAGTTGCCAGTGTGGCATGTGCCTCCGGCATGGCGGCACTGTTCAATGCCTTTGCCAATATTTTACAAAGCGGGGATGAGATTGTTTCAAGTGCCAGTCTCTACGGGGGAAGTATAGATTTACTTCGGGATTTAGAGGCTTTTGGAATTACCACACATTATGTTGAGAATAACGATATTGAAGCATTTAAGAAAGCCACAAATGAGCATACCAGAATTTATTTTGCTGAAACCATTGGAAATCCCGGGTTGGATGTGACAGATATACAGAAATTAGCAGCGGCAGCGCATGAGCAGGGAATACCACTTCTGATTGACAACACGGTAGCAACGGCATTTCTGGTAAAGCCGCTTTCGTTGGGAGCTGATATTGTAGTAAATTCCACCTCAAAATATATTAATGGAAACAGCAATTCCATCAGCGGTGTCATTACGGATAGTGGAAAGTTTAAGTGGAACACAGAGCGTTATCCCGGCATGAAAGAGTTTGCAAAGTTCGGTCCCTTTGCTTTCACAGCAAAGCTAAGAAACGGACTCTTCCGAAATACAGGAGCCTGTCTGTCTCCACAGAATGCGTTTTACAATATTATCGGGATGGAGACGTTGGGGCTTAGAATGGAGCGTGCCTGTAGCAACGCATTAGCACTGGCAGAGCATATTCAAAAAACATATCCGACGATTAAGGTAAATTATCCGGGCTTACCGGACAGCCATTGGCATGAAATTGCAGAAAAACAGTTCCCCGGATATTATGGAGCAATTTTAACCTTACGGACAGGAAGCAGGGAGAGCGCATTTTCGCTGATAAATGCACTGAAACTTCCGTTAAAGGTTTCTAATATCGGTGATACCAAAACACTGGTAATTCACCCGGAATCCACCATAAGCGTGCATAGTACGGAGGAAGAAAAGAGAACTGCGGGCGTATTTGATGATTTAGTACGTGTCAGTGTGGGGATTGAGGATATTGAGGATATTATCAGTGATTTTACGCAGGCAATTACACAGCTTTAAAAGTAGTTACAGATGGCATAAATCCTGGAAATGATAGCGGGCAGACGGGAGTGTCAGAGAGAATTTTTGGTTGAAAGAAAGGAAAAAGAGTGTATGGCACAGATTGATTATGGCGCATTGAAAAAGGGCGGTTTTATGAGACAGAAGCAGAAGGGATACTTCTCTTTAAGACTTCAGGTAGTTGGAGGAAATCTGACAGCGGAAAATATTAAAACCGTGGCGGAGGTAGCTGAAAGATACGGAAAAGGATATGTACATATGACCTCCAGACAGGGAATTGAAATTCCGTTTATTAATTTTGATGATATTGAGGAGGTAAAGAAAGAATTAGCAGAGGGCGGTGTGAAGCCGGGTGTCTGCGGGCCGAGGGTAAGAACCGTCACTGCCTGTCAGGGTTCCGAAATCTGTCCAAGCGGGTGTATTGATACCTATACATTGGCAAAGGAATTAGATGAACATTACTTCGGACGTGAGCTTCCTCACAAATTCAAATTTGGTGTTACAGGATGCCAGAATAACTGTTTGAAAGCAGAGGAAAATGATATCGGCATCAAAGGCGGTATGGAGGTTTCATGGGTCGCAGATAAATGTATCAATTGCGGTGTCTGTGAAAAAGCATGTCGTGAGGGAGCCATCAAATGTACCGGAACGGAAGTGACATTAGAGGCAGATAAATGTACATACTGCGGTCGTTGCGTGAAGTCCTGCCCGACAGATGCCTGGGAAGGAAACAGCGGTTATCTGGTATCCTTTGGCGGTCTGTTTGGAAACAAAATTTATAAAGGGGAACAGCTCCTGCCAATTATCCATGACAAGGAGACACTGTTCCGTGTTACTGATGCAGCGATTGACTACTTCGAAGAAAATGCCAATGCCGGAGAACGTTTCCGTTTCACCTTACAGCGCTTAGGTGAAGAGAAATTCCGGGAAAAAATCAAGGCGGCATACGAAGGATAGAATAAGAAGTAGAAAAAATAAAGCGTGGGAATGGAGGAAAAGATGGAATTAGCGGGAATTGCAATTGATGAAACGGTAGATATTACAGATAAAGTATGTCCACTCACATTTGTAAAAGCAAAAGTGGCGTTAGATGAACTTGAGGACGGAGAGGTACTTGCTATCCGTATGAATGACGGGGAACCGGTGCAGAATGTTCCACGCAGCGTAAAAGAGGAAGGACATCAGATTTTAAAATTATTAGATAACGAAGATGGCACGTACAATCTGATAGTCAAAAAAGTAGGCGACTAGAGAGGGAGAAAAATGGCAGAGCGTATCGGAAAAGAAAATTTTGAAGAAAAAGTGTTAAAAAGTGAATTGCCGGTGCTGGTGGACTTTTATTCGGACACCTGTATTCCCTGTAAACAGATGTCGCCGGTGTTAGGAGACATTGAAGACGAGCGGGAAGGCAGCCTTTCGGTTTATAAAGTGAATGTTAATTATGATATGGATTTAGCAGCTGAATATGATGTCATGGGAGTTCCGGCATTGCGGCTTTTTGTAAACGGTGAGGTAAAGGGACAGCAGACCGGTGTCCTGAAAAAAGAGGATTTAAACAACTGGTTAAATGAGTTATTATAATATGGATGAAAAGAGGAGAAAGAGATGCAGATTGTTGTAGCAGGAAATAAAAAGGAAGTAAAAGACGGCTTAAAACTTACCGAGTTATTTGAAATTGAAAACGTAGAGACACCGGAGTATGTTACGGTTTCTATCAACGAAGAGTTTGTTCCAAGTGAGCAGGTAAAAGATACTGTATTAAAAGATGGGGATAATGTAGAATTTTTGTATTTCATGGGAGGAGGAAGTTATGGCATTAACAGATAGTCAGATTGAACGTTATTCAAGACACATTATTTTAAAAGAAGTAGGAGCAAAGGGTCAGAAAAAACTGCTCAATGCAAAAGTTCTGATTATCGGCGCAGGCGGTCTTGGTGCACCGGCAGCAATGTATCTTGCTGCAGCCGGTGTGGGGACCATCGGTATCGTGGATGCGGATGAGGTAGACCTCTCTAACTTACAGAGACAGATTATTCACGGCACTTCCGATGTGGGTAAGGCGAAAGTAAAATCTGCAAAAGAGACCATGAATGAGATGAACCCGGATGTTACGGTCAATACCTACCGTCAGTTTGTCACCAGTGAAAATATCATGGATTTAATTAAGGATTACGATTTTATCATTGACGGAACTGACAATTTCCCGGCAAAATTCTTAATCAACGATGCCTGCGTTATGGCAAAGAAACCATTCAGCCATGCGGGAATTATCCGTTTTAAAGGTCAGCTGATGACCTACGTTCCGGGAGAAGGTCCATGCTACCGTTGTGTATTCAAAAATCCACCGCCAAAGGATGCAGTTCCGACCTGTAAGCAGGCGGGCGTCATCGGAGCAATGGGTGGTGTCATCGGAAGTCTGCAGGCAATGGAGGCAATCAAATACATTTTGGGAGTCGGGAAACTGCTGACAGGTTATCTTTTGACCTATGATGCTATTGAGCAGGAGTTCCATAAGGTAAAACTGCCGAGCCATACGGAGGGCTGCGCTGTCTGCGGTACTCATCCGACCATTACGGAACTGATTGACTATGAGCAGGTAGTCTGCACCGACGGACTGAAATAACTTGTTTGTGGGAGGTTCATATGCTTATTTTAAAGGAAGAAGACTATCAGAAAATATATCATCATGCAGTAGCGGGTCTTCCAAACGAAGCCTGCGGTCTGTTAGGCGGTTATGAGGAAGAGGGAAACCGTATTGTGACAGATGTGTATCTGTTACGAAATGTAGACGAAAGCAGGGAGCATTTTTCGATGGATCCGGCAGAGCAGTTTGCTACCATTAAGGATATCCGCAGCAAGGGCAGACAGCTTCTTGGCAATTTCCACTCCCATCCGGAATCACCGTCAAGACCTTCACAGGAGGATATCAGACTGGCATTTGACCCAAAGATGAATTATCTGATTCTGTCGTTGATGGAAGAGGGAAAGCCTGTTTTAAATTCTTTCCATATCGAAAAAGGTGTGGTGACGAAGGAAGAACTCGAAATTAAGAAGTAAAATAAAAGCGCGAAATCTTTGAGATAAAAAGATTTTGTGCTTTTTTTATTTTACCAGTTGACAAATGTTGGAAATTATAATATGCTTTGAAAAGCAAATAGTTTGACAATCAAAATATTAGAACGTCAAATAATTGCACAGGCAAATAAAAAAGAAGAGAAAAGGAAGGTAAAATAACATGTTAGAAAAAATGAAACCAATTATTGCAGAGCAATTAAGCGTTGATGAAAGCGAAATCAAAGCAGAGTCTAACTTCAAAGAGGATTTAGGAGCAGATTCCTTAGATTT
>JAQXGQ010000100.1 GCA_029006795.1 Clostridiales bacterium
TAAATTTTTATTCAGAATACAAAAACGAAAAACTCCCCGGTTCTGCGGACAGTCCATTTTCTAAAAGTACCGCCAATGCTTTCATTTTTCTGATTTTTTGCATTGGTGTCCAGTCAAAAATACCAGGATCCATCAAAAAGGTAAATACCGACAACAGAATATGTGCATATTCTTCCGGATACTCACATTGATAGCTCCCCTCTTTCACCCCCTGCTCTATAACAGAAGTGATTATTTCTGACAAAGAGAGCAGGATCTGGGCAAGGGATTTCTGATGAATCGCTGCATTCTGAGGCATATGAAGATATTCATCTAAAGATGGATCCACATAGGAGGTGGTATAAGTATGCAGTAGTAATGCCAGTTTGCCGGTTGCATTTAAGCTGCTACCGTCTAATACCCTCTGACAGTTTTGAATGATATTCTCATACTCTCTTTCAACAAGAGCATCCATCACTTCTTCTTTAGAATGGAAATAGTAATAAAGTCCTCCTTTGGCTATTCCGGCGCGTTTTGCAATATCATTTACAGAAGCGATACCCGCTTTTCCCTCTTTAAACAATTCCTGCATTGTATTTAAAATAAGTTCACGTTTATCCATAACACTTCTCCGGTTTACTTATATTTCGTAGTCTTGTTTTAGGTTCGTTCAACAGTATATCACAAAATAAAATAGTTGACCACCGTTCAAAATCATGTTACAATCACACCGAAAGTTGACCACTGTTCAAATTTTAAAAATCCGGTCAAAAAAAAGCATATGATTATGCAGATAGGAGTTATTATGTTTAAAATTATTTTATTTCTGGTATTACTTCTCGTAAATGCCATCTCACTTATCACATTATTATTTCACAGCATCAGATGTGGCATATGCAGTATCAGACATCAGGACTGTCAACGCGCACTAGGCAGCCTGCAGAAAACTGGAATTGTTTTTTTATGCATGATGTCTATTCTTGTTCTATATGTTACCGTAACACAACTACTTGCCTCTACTCCAAAAATCAAAGATACCAACGGAAATACAGTGGAAGGCAGTATTGCACAGCTTGAAAAAGTAAACCTAAACGGACGTAAGGAATGGATTACCATTCGTGGTGAAAATAAGGATGCACCGATTCTGTTATTCCTTGCAGGCGGTCCGGGAGGAACACAGTTAGCAGCCACCCGATATGAGTTGTCGGAGCTTGAAAAACATTTTGTGGTAGTAAACTGGGACCAGCCGGGAAGCGGAAAATCTGCTAATTGTATCAGTAAAAAAGACCTTACGGTGCAGACTTACATAGAAGATGGTGTAGCGTTAACCGAATATCTGCGAAATCAGTTTGGTCAGGAAAAAATCTATCTGGTAGGTGAATCTTGGGGAAGTGCCTTAGGTGTCTTTCTCATAAATGAAAAACCGGAGTACTATGCCGGTTTTATCGGAACCGGTCAGATGATTAATTTTAAGGAGACTGAAATCCTAGATTACAACAAAGCTATGGAAATAGCAAAAGAACGCGGCGATGAGAAAAAAGTTAAGCAACTTCTTAAACAGGGAGAACCACCCTATTATGAGGGAAATATTTCTTTACTTTCAGCAGCTTATTTAAATTATCTGACCACATACATGGCAACCAATCCAGAAATCACAAACGGTGGATACAATACATTTCGTGATATGTTTGCATCCGAATATGGTGTACTTGACTCCGTCAACTATATGTTAGGTCTTATGAATACCTTTAATGTGGTATATCCTGCTTTGTATGAAACAGATTTACGCACCGATTATACCAATTTGGAGGTTCCGGTTTATTTCTTTATCGGAAGACATGATATAAATGCACCTACGGAATTTACGGAAGACTACTATAATCTCTTAGAGGCACCGGAAAAAGAACTGGTTTGGTTTGAACACTCCGGACATAGTGCATGGTTAAATGAAACAACACGTTTTGTAGAAGAAACCATCCGGGTGTTTGGAAAGTAGAATTTCCCGGAAATAAATTTGTCTTTTTGAATGGTACATGATAAAATGAGGAAAGAATTTATCTGGAGGCCGTTTTATGGATTATCAATATTATAGAAATGACCGTCGTTCACGGCGGATGGAAACTCTTTCCCTGGTGATGGGCATTATCGCTCTCTCCACTATGTGTTTTGTTTATCCCACTTTTATCTGTGGTGCGCTTGGAATCGTATTTGCCCTGCTCTCAAGGGGCGGCGAACTTCGTATGGAGTCCCGTGCAAAGCTGGGGTTGATTTTAAGCTCCGTCAGTCTTGGAATTATTGTGCTGATGTTTCTTTACACACTTGTGGTAGCAAATGTCTATTATGGTGGCATTGAAAATATGCTGCGTGAAATGTACCAGATGATGGGCATTGACTATGATGCACTCATGCAGAATTACAGATAATTACAGAAACCTGTGGCATTGCATTTTTCACATTGTAAGCAAATCTATGTGGAATATCAGCAATGCCATATTTTTTACCAGAAAATTAATCAGAAGTATCGCTAATGCTATCCAAAGGTAGCAGTCACGGCAACGCATTCCAATGGCAATTCTGCCTTTCGAAAGCCTTTCTATCGTCTGACTGATAAGGAACCAGCCGCCAAAGATGACCACATAGGGGATAAATGGCTGATAGCGAAAGCAATCTAACAAGTTCCCACAAAAAAGGGCGTAGACAGCTCTCGTTCCACCGCAGCCCGGACAGTAGTATCCTGTTATCTTGTGGAAAATGCAGGGGTAAAAATATTTTTCAATCCGAAATCCAGTGGTTTTATATATGAGAAAATACAAAAAAAACACTACAAGCAGGCAGAGTCCTGCAATGTAGCAGCCGTTTTCTATCTTCTGCTGTTCTTTTTGTGACTTCATAATCGTAACCCTTTCCGCAGTTATGGCGTTTAACAAAAGTATAGCGCGATATGCTTTTCATTGCAAATACTCTTGTTTTTTTGTGGTATCTTCCCATTTCCTGTGCTATAATAATAACAATTAAAATCATACCATATGAAAGGAGCGATTGTCATGATGCCTGTTGGAATTTCCGGTTACAATATAAACACAAATTATTCTGTTTACAATAACACCGATGCTGATGATACTAAAAAAATCGGACGCACTTCCTCACCGGAAGAATGTCAGACCTGCAAAAATCGCAAATATCAGGACGGTTCGAACGAAAATGTATCTTTCAAATCTGCCGCCCATATTTCACCAAGCTCTGCCGGCTCTGCTGTGCGTGCCCACGAGGGAGAACATGTATCCAATGCTTTTTCTAAAGCTTCTGAGAAAAACGGCAAAGTGGTTTCTGCCTCTGTATCTATCCGTACTTCTATCTGTCCCGAGTGCGGGCGTACCTATGTATCTGGCGGCACCACCAACACCATGCTGAAATATCCTAACGAGTCAAACCCCTACCAAAAAGAACGCAAGGCACAGGATGCCATGAACCTGATTGGCAGTCAGATTGACTATGTTGCTTAAATTATGATGCGAAAAGGAGTTACTCCATGAAACGTTCTTCGAAAGAAATCAAACGGATATCCCGGGATATCCTAAATGATCGGTACAGTGTACCGATGGGGGCTTTCGTTGCTGCCAGCTTCATTCCTCTGGTAATCGAAATCCCCTTTTCTATGTCTATGAATACCACCCCATCTACATCCCAGATGATTATTACTCTGCTGGCAGAATTTCTGATTAGTCTGGTAGCCTTTGTCTTAAGTGCTGGTGTCACTCTAGTTCATTTGAATATGACACGCAATCAGGAATTTAAAGTAATGCAGATTTTTTCTCCTTTCCGCCAACGGACAGAGAATTATTTTGGTGCCGGCTTCTTAACCGCGCTGCTATTTTTCGTTGGAATGCTGCCGGTTCTAGGTGGGCTTTTGTTTTCCTATTTTTCTGATGACAGTATTGCATCAAGAATTGTACTGGTGGCAACCGCCGTCATTTCTGTCATTTTGGATTTTTATCTGTTGCTTACTTACAATTTTGTCAGCTTCCTGCTGTTGGACAATCCGCAGCTTGGCATTATTTCTGCATTTAAAGAATGCCGCCTGCTGATGAAAAACAACCGCAGACGGCTTCTCTATCTTTTGTTCAGTTTTATCGGTTGGGATGCTTTGACACTCTGCTCTTTCGGCATCGCTTCTCTCTGGGTAGCACCTTATAAAAACCAGACTTTTGTTATTTTTTACATGGACTGTACCGGTGAGTTAGATTATATTCCTGTCCGGCAGTATACTTAATTTGTCGCCAACTCAATTTTTCCAATACCGCATTGCAGGGTAACTGTACCTAAAACATCTCCTCCTACAGAGCTTTTCACGGAGCCAAGATTCTTTATTTTGGCTCCATTCACGCTGACTTTCCCTAATGCACAGGAAATATCATAATTGAAATCATTTTCTTTGTTGTTCAGTCTGAGTTCACATTCCCCGACGCCACAGTTTACATCAATATTTCCGTTTACATTTCCCTCGTAAACACACTCTCCGACACCACAGTCAACGTCTAATGTTCCTGCTTTTGCTGCATACAAATTCGCCTTTCCCGCTCCTACATTAACAAATAACTTTTGTTCCACAGACAGCTGCTCTGCCCTGCAATTTCCCGCTCCTATTTCTATGTCCATATTCTGGCATGTCACAGAAAATTTTTCCATAGACAGATTTCCCGCACCGTTTTTTGCTTTCACAGTTTCCAATGCAAATTCTTTCGGAAAATACAAGGTAATCCGAGTGTTTGTATGATTTCGGGATATCATTATCTTCTTGGCAAATTCATAGGAAACCACCAGTCTGTTCCCCAGAAGTTCACACATATAAATGCCGTCTGACAAATGATCTGCCTCTACCCGAATTTCATTGTCTGCTGTTGTATCAAAAATCACCTCTGCACAGGCTGTATTTACCTCCAAACTTTTTACATCTTCTGCTATAAATGTATCAACTTTTGTTTCCATAGTTATCGTCCCCTTCCTCATATTACACATAATTTATATCAATATGTCCAAAATTAGCCTCTCCTCGGATATGAAGTGTTGCGTTGCTGCTGCCCTGCGGTCTTCCATACTCATTGATGGTGCCAAAGGAATGTTCTAAGTGATTCTCCACCTTCCACTCCTTTGGGATGTACAGGATTGTCTCGCCAAAATTGTTTTCCACTTCTACATACGCAGATGCTCCCTGAATAATGGCATTATCAAAATAGATGGTCATGCTTCCGAAATTATTTTCTAAGTGAGCATTGCAGAAATTATCAGAATTGATGTAACGGATGGCAGAGCCAAAATTATTTTCGCAATGTACATGCTCTCCATTGCACTGCTCGCTATTTCCACCCTTTTTGTTATCGCTCCAATCTACACTAAACTGTGTCTTTTTTTTCCCACGAAACAACATAGATAAGCCAATGCTGCCAAGTAATGCTGCCGCTAAAACTGTCCAGGGCGTCAATGCTTCAATCCCTAACGGTTCGTCATAAATAATACAGATGAATGCAATGGAAAACAGGATTTCAAAGAAATTTCTGTGATGAATACCTTCCACAAACATCCATATCATAAATGCTGTTATAAGAATGTGAAACACTCCTACATCCGGTATCATACCCATTTTACTGATAATAACAATCACTGCCGCTAAAATAAAAAAGATGCCCCAAAAAATTTTCTTTCCCTTCATCGATGTAACCTCTTTTCTTCTAATTTGCTGATTAATGGTTTATAGTAATACCGTGAAACATAGACCTGCTTGTGCGTGTCTGAAAATGCCACCACGCTTGAAGCGGTCAGGTTCCGGTTAATAGAATAAATATGATTGGTATTCAAAATGGTAGATTTCGATACCCTCATAAAAAATCCCGGAAGTATGTCCTCTAATTCATACAACTTATACTTTGTCTGATAAGCATCTGTTCTTGTATGAGCGCTGATGCCGGTTTCATCTGTCTCAAAAAACAGAATTTCATCTAAGGTGAGATAATACTCTGTATTTCCTTTATAAAAAGTAAACTTCTGTGCTGCACTGCTCACCTCACTGACTGCTTTCTGTATGGCAGATATCTCTTCCGTCAATCCCCGGCAACGAATTACAACCTCATCCTCCGCTAACGCCTCCTCAATCTCAATTTTTATTTTCATGTCCTCACTCCTTATGCAAGGTGTATTGTTTTCCTTACATGTTCCTAGTATAAAAAAACGAACCGCCGATGTAAATAGCTTTACACCAAGTGGTTCGTTTTTCATGGTAAGTGGTAAATTTTTAAAGCAATGCTGTTAATGCACGCACCGCAGTATCCAGATATGGGTTCTCCATCTCATGGAATTTCCCTTCATCTGCTTTTTCTGCAAATGCCGGATCAAGAGGCATCTTGCCGAATACCGGAAGTTTTAATTCTTCTGCAACTTTATCAATATTACTGTCACCGAAAAGCTTGATTTCTTTTCCACAATCCGGACATTTTAAATAGCTGAAATTTTCCACTACGCCTAATACCGGAACTTTCATCATATCTGCCATGTTATAGGCTTTCTTTACGATCATCTGCACTAATTCCTGCGGAGATGTCACAATAACAATTCCATCCACCGGGAGGGACTGGAATACCGTAAGTGGTACATCACCGGTTCCCGGAGGCATATCCACAAAGAGATAATCCACATCTCCCCAGACCGTCTCATTCCAGAATTGTTTTACCACTCCGGCAATCACAGGACCTCTCCAGATAACAGGGTCTTCCTCATTGTCCAACAGCAGGTTTACCGACATAATCTTTATTCCATTCTCTGCTTCCATCGGCACCATTCCCTGCTCGGTTCCATAAACCTGCCCATGCACACCAAACATTTTCGGGATAGACGGCCCTGTAACATCGGCATCCATGATACCTACTTTGTAGCCCGCTTTGTTCATGGCAACAGCTAAAGAGGACGTCACAAAAGATTTTCCGACGCCTCCTTTTCCGCTGACAACTCCAATCACTCTCTTAACATTAGATGCCGCATTCATAGGCTCCTTAGCGATCCCACTTCCACCGTTTGCCTTACTCGGACATCCTTCACAACTTTCTCTTGAACAGCCAGATGCGCTGCTGCAACTGCTATTTTCCGGCATATTTTTGCCCTCCATTCTCGCTTACTTATTTTATTCTATATGAATTTACTCTTTTCTTTTAAAGAGAAAATTTCTTTCAGACTCTCCGTATATGGTGCTCTCGCCACACCATATTCCGTGACAATTCCCGCAATCAGTTCATGGTCTGTCACATCAAATGCGGGATTGAATACTTTTACCCCTTCCGGTGCCATCCGCTCTTTATACCACATCTCTGTGACTTCCTCTGCAGGCCGCTGCTCAATTTTGATATCTGCACCTGTCGGGGTATTCATGTCGATAGTCGAGGTCGGGGCACAGATATACACCGGCACATCATAATATTTTGCCACCGCTGCCACAACGGAAGTTCCGATTTTATTAGCCGCATCTCCATTTGCCGCCACCCGGTCGCACCCTACAAAAACTGCATCGACCCATCCGTTTTTCATAACCGTAGCAGACATATTATCACATATCAGCGTTACATCCACACCAGAGGACTGCAGTTCAAAAGCAGTCAGTCTCGCTCCTTGAAGCAGTGGCCTTGTCTCATCCGCAAACACCCTAAATCCATAGCCCCGCTCCTGTCCTAAATAAATCGGTGCTGTGGCAGTACCGTATTTACTGGTGGCAAGCTGACCTGCATTGCAGTGAGTGAGAATACCGTCTCCCGGCTTTACCAACGCAAGACCGTATTCGCCTATCATTTTGCAGACCTTAATGTCTTCCACCTGAATGTTAACCGCCTCCTGCCTTAGCTGTTCTTTGATAGAAGCGACTGTTTCTGCTTTATGCTCTTTTACTACGTTTAACATTCTGTTTAATGCCCAGCTTAAATTTACTGCAGTAGGCCGGGAAGAATCTAAATATTCTTTTCGTTTCACAAACTCCTGATAAAAAATGTCATAATCTTCTGTCTGTATCTGCTTTGCTAAAACATAGATGCCATAGGCAGCCGCCACACCGATTGCCGGTGCCCCCCTGACCTTAAGAAGATAAATGGCATCCCATATTTCCTGTGCTGTCTTTAAGGAGAGCAGTTCGATACTGCTAGGCAGTTTCGTCTGGTCTATAATCACAACTGCATCGTTTTTATCATCTAAACGAACCGTATCATAGTCCATAATATTTTTATTTTTCTGCTGCATGAGCTATTCCTTATCCCCGCTTTCCACAATATTCTTTACAACGATTTAACGATAGCGCAATGCTTTTTTTAATGCACCGGAAATTGCAGTACCCACAACAAAACAAACAAGAGCTTCCACTAAACCGTTAATTCCAACAAAACTTACAATAAATGGAAGCACCTTCGTCATGCCAAACTGCTCCCGCATGGTATCTGCAAATAAAATAACCAGACTTCCCATGAAAAATGTGGTATTTAATATCGGACAGCATAAATTCGCAATCGTAATGGACAAACCTGCATTCAATTTTGTCTTTCGAAGTCCCTGATAAATTACTCCTGTCAGCCATCCCTCTAAAATACGTGTTGGAACGCATACAATAAAAGTACATACCGGATTAATTCCTAGCAAAATTGTTCCAAAAGCACTCATTCCAAAACACTGAATAAAGCTGGTGATACCAAATACTGCACCTAAAATAGCTCCGCCCTTTGGTCCTAAAACAACGGCTCCCACTGCCACCGGTACAACAAGCAATGCTATCTCTAAACCTGCCGTTTTAATATAACCAATGGGCGTAAAAGCCATAATTAATATAATTGCCACTAAAAGTGCTAGTTCCACTAAATATTTCGTGTTTATTCTTTTTTCACTCATTTTCTCTCCTCATTTCAACTTCCCAATATAAAACTATGTAAAAAGTATCAACTTTTACGACTCGTTTTTAAACTCTATTGTACTCCCTCGCTCATCAAGTTCACAACTGCCATCACCAAAAACATCGCTATGCTAAAAACCCCCAAAACAATTCCTGCAATAGCATGTTTTTTCTTTCCCTTAGATTTCAGACCCAAAACACCAAACCCTATTCCAATAATGCCAAAAACTGCACCATAGCCAACACATCCCAGTGCAAAACCTATCACGCCAAAAGCAAGAGACATTAAAGCATTCTGCTCTGCCCGACCCTGCAACTCCTTATCATCACTCTGACCTTTTTTAGAAACATCGTTCTTTTTTCCGAAACCACTCATATGATGTTCTTCCTTTCTGCCACTCTCTTAGTATTCTAAAGTCGTCTTAAAATATTCATAAATAAGAGTATATCATCTGGCACACTTTTTCGCAACCTGCCCGAATACGTCCTTATGAAATTCCATTTCTGGCTATTTTCTATTCTATAAGCAACGCATCCTCACAAAATAATTGTAATATAGAATTTTTTATCCCATATCGAAAAAAAGGCTGTGTCACCAGGAAAATTCTTAGCAGACAGCAGCCTTTTTCATTATATCATTTTAGTTTTTATTTACCTAACTCTGCCTTTAATGCAGCGGTCAGTGCAGGAACGATTTTATTTAAATCTCCTACTAAACCATAATCAGCAACATCGAAGATTGGAGCATCTTCATCTTTGTTGATTGCGATGATAAGGTCAGAATCCTCCATACCTGCTACATGCTGAATTGCACCGGAAATACCGATAGCGAAGTAAATCTGCGGACGAACTGTTTTTCCGGTCTGTCCAACCTGTAAATCAACAGGTAACCAACCATTCTCTACAACAGCACGGGAGCAGCTTACAGTACCACCAAGTACCTCTGCTAAATCCTCTAATAATTTGAAGTTCTCTTTAGAACCAACACCACGACCACCGGATACTAAAATCTTAGCTTCCATGATATTTGCAGTATTCTTAACAGCTTTTACAATGTTAAGAATCTCAACATATCTGTTGTTTGGTGTAAATCCAGGATTGTACTCTACCACATTTGCTTTTGCACCTGCGATTGGAGCAATTTTCTGCATAACACCCGGACGAACGGTTGCCATCTGAGGACGGTTATCAGGACAAGCAATGGTAGCAATGGTATTTCCACCAAATGCAGGACGTGTCATTAATAACTGATTGTGTTTCTGCTCGTCTTCTTTTCCCGGTGTTGCCACTAATGGGAAGTCACCAATCTCAAGAGAAGTACAGTCAGCTGTTAAACCTGTTTGTACTCTTGCAGAAACAGTAGGGCCTAAATCACGTCCGATAGCTGTTGCACCAACTAACATAATTTCCGGTTTGTACTCATTGATAACAGATGCTAATGCGTGTGCATACGGCTCTGTTCTGTATTCTTTTAATTCTGGATCGTCTACAACAATAACTCTGTCTGCACCGTATTCAGCCAACTGATCTGCAAGACCCTTTACTCCTGAACCGATTAAAACAGCAGTTACATCAGTACCTAAACCTTTTGCTAAGTCTTTACCTTTACCAAGTAATTCAAATGCAACGCCGTCTAATACATTGTCTACCTGCTGAGCAAAGACAAATAATCCTTTATATTCTTCTAATGCCATTTTATTCACCACTTTTCCTTTTTTATATTAGATAATGTGTTTCTCTTTGAATTTTCCAATTAAATAATTTACAGACTCTGTCGGGTCAAGATTTACTTTCTCTCCAGCGCCTTTTGCAACTTTGTCAGATGCTTTTGCAATCTTAGTAGGTGACCCCTTTAATCCAAGATTTGCATCATCAACATCCTTCAAATCTGCTCTTCCCCAAACAGTAACTTCTTTCTCACAAGCGTCAAAGATTCCTCCCGGAGTCATATAACGAGGAACATTCAGCTCAGAAAGAGCTGTAATTAAGCAAGGCATTTTTGCTTTTAATTCATGGTATCTGTCTTCATACTGACGTTTTACGATGACAGAATCTCCATCAACTTTAATATCTGCTGCATAGGAAATTACCGGTAATCCAAGATGCTCTGCAATCTGTGGTCCAACCTGTGCAGTATCACCATCGATAGCCTGACGACCTGTGATGATTAAATCATAATCTAAGTTACGAAGTGCTCCTGCAATTGTTGTAGATGTTGCCCATGTATCAGCTCCACCTAATACTCTGTCTGTAACAAGAACTGCTTCATCAGCTCCCATTGCCATTGCTTCACGAAGAACTGCATCAGCCTTTGGAAGTCCCATAGTAAGTACAGTTACTTTTGCGCCTGTCTCATCTTTAATTCTAAGTGCTGCTTCAAGACCAGCTTTATCATCTGGGTTCATGATAGCAAGCATTGCTGCTCTATCAAGAGTTCCGTCCGGGTTGAATTTTACTCCACCCTTTGTATCAGGAACCTGTTTAATACATACTACGATATTCATGTATTTTTCACTCCTTATATTTATTATAATAACGCGGATTGTCTCGAAACACTACGTGTTCCGAGCGCGCGTTGCGCTCTCAAATGTCTGCAAAAAATATTACGCTCATGCAAGCATGGCTCCATATTTCTTGCATCCATTTTCAATCCGCTAGATCACGACTATTTTAAAAGTGCACCGGAAATTACCATTCTCTGAACCTCGCTGGTTCCTTCGTAAATCTCGGTAATCTTAGCATCACGCATCATACGCTCTACGTCGTACTCTCTGATATATCCGTATCCACCGAATAACTGAACAACCTCTGTTGTAACAGCCATTGCTGTCTCTGCTGCGAATAATTTTGCTTTTGCAGCTTCTACGGAATATACTTTCTGAGTTGCTTTTGCCATTGCAGCTTTGTAAACTAACATCTGAGCAGCCTCTACTCTAGTTGCCATGTCAGCTAATTTGAACTGTGTATTCTGCTGCTGAGCAATAGAACGTCCGAACTGTTTTCTTTCTTTGGTATATGCAATTGCGCGGTCTAATGCACCCTCTGCGATACCAAGTGCCTGAGCAGCGATACCGATACGTCCACCGTCAAGAGTGTGCATTGCGATTGGGAAACCTTTTCCTTCTACGCCTAACAGATTCTCTTTCGGGATTCTGCAGTCTTCAAAGATTAATTCATATGTAGAGGAACCACGGATACCCATTTTCTTCTCTTTTGTTCCGAAGGAGAAGCCCGGAGCTCCCTTATCTACGATAAATGCGGAGAAGTTCTTTTTCTTTCTTCCTCTCTTGTCCTCTGTAATGCTTGTGATAGCGATTACAATGTAAACGTCTGCAACTTTACCGTTGGTGATGAAGCACTTAGAACCGTTTAATACCCACTCGTCACCATCTAATACAGCTTTGGTCTGAGCACCCTGTGCATCAGTACCGGCACCCGGCTCTGTTAAAGCAAATGCACCGATTTTCTCTCCGGTTGCAAGAGCTTTTACATATTTCTGTTTCTGCTCTTCTGTACCATAGGTCAAAATCGGGTCAATACAAAGGGATGTATGTGCAGATACAATAACACCTGTTGTAGCACAAACTTTGGATAACTCCTCTACACACATAACATAGGTAAGAGGATCACATCCCTGTCCGCCGTACTCCTTTGGTACAGGAATACCCATGAAACCGTATTTCTGCATTTTTTTCACTGTCTCCATTGGAAACTCTTCTGTCTCATCAACTTCCTGAGCCAATGGTTTTACTTCTGTTTCAGCAAATTCTCTGAAAAGAGAACGTGCCATTTCATGTTTTTTATCTAAAGCAAAATCCATGATATAAAATTCCTCCATTTAATATATTTTGATAACTATCTGTCAACTTTCCGGCAGATAAACTTATTTTGCATCAACCGGTGTCTTTGTGCGGTCTGCATTGTATACATAAAATCCTTTTCCGGTCTTAGCGCCAAGGTTACCGCCACGAACCATCTTACGGATTAACGGACATGCACGATATTTGCTGTCTCCTGTTTCATTGTAAAGTACATCCATGATTGCAAGACAGATGTCTAAACCAATGAAATCGCCTAACTCAAGAGGTCCCATTGGATGGTTTGCACCAAGTTTCATAGCTGCATCGATTCCTGCGATATCAGATACACCTTCCATTTTGATGAAAGCAGCTTCGTTAATCATCGGGATTAAGATACGGTTTACAACGAAACCAGCAGCTTCATTTACCTGTACAGGTGTCTTTCCGATTTCTTCGGAAATCTTCTTAATAGCTTCTACTGTTTCAACAGGAGTATTTACACCGGCAATTACCTCGATGAGTTTCATACGGTCTGCAGGATTGAAGAAGTGCATACCTACCATCGGACGGGTAAGTCCATTTCCGATTTCTGTAATGGAAAGGCTTGATGTATTAGAAGCGAAAATACACTCCGGTTTTGCAATTTTGTCTAACTCAGAGAATGTAGTTTTCTTAACTTCCATATTCTCAAATGCAGCCTCTACGATTAAATCACAGTCTGCACAAAGGTCTTCTTTTAAACCAGGAGTGATTTTTGTAAGGATTGCGTCAACAGCTTCCTGTGTCATTTTTCCTTTTTCTACAAGTCTTGCATAGCCTTTTTCAATTTTAGCTTTGCCGTTTTCAGCCCACTCCTGTTTAATATCACAGAGTGCAACCTCATATCCGTCAACCTGAGCAAATGCTTTTGCAATTCCCTGTCCCATGGTTCCTGCGCCAATAACACCAACTTTCATGTTAGTACCTCCTAAAAATAATTTTGTAATAAAATATTAGTTTGACTATATCATGGCAAAGCCCGGGAGGTATCCGCCATCCCGGGAAAATTGCCCTTCAAGCTAAAGCAGGCAAACCCGCATCAGCAAAAATTACTCTCTCTCAACGATGGTAGAGCATCCCATACCACCACCGATACAAAGGGTAGCAAGACCTCTCTTAGCTCCGCTTCTAGCCATCTCATGTAATAAGGTAACAAGAATACGGCATCCTGAAGCTCCTACCGGATGTCCTAATGCAATGGCACCACCATTTACATTTACTTTAGACATATCGAAGTTTAAGTCTCTTGCAACTGCGATAGACTGTGCTGCAAATGCCTCGTTTGCCTCTACTAAGTCAATATCATTGATGGTAAGACCTGTTTTCTCAAATACTTTTCTGGTAGATGCAACAGGACCAACGCCCATGATTTCAGGCTCTACGCCGCCAAGTGCTCCGGCAACCCAGGTAGCCATTGGTGTAACACCAAGCTCTTTTGCTTTCTCTTCGCTCATAACAACGATTGCAGCTGCACCATCGTTGATACCGGAAGCATTACCGGCAGTAATTAAGCCTCCCTCTTTTCCGGAACAGCATTTTAATTTTGCTAAAGACTCGATGGTTGTGCCGGCACGAGGACCTTCGTCTGTAACGAAGTCAACGATTTCTTTCTTCACTTTAACCGGAACAGGAACGATTTCGTCTTTGAATTTGCCCTCAGCGATTGCTTTTTCACATTTCTGCTGGCTGCTTACGGAGAACTCATCAAGTTCCTCACGGGTAATACCATATTTATCACATACGTTCTCTGCAGTAATCATCATATGATAATGATTGAAAGCGTCTGTCAACGCATCGTTTACCATTGTATCAATGATAGTTGCATTGTTCATACGATATCCAAAACGAGCCTTTGTCATAGCATATGGAGCCATAGACATGTTCTCCATACCACCGGCAACAACGATGTCTGCCTGTCCTGCTAAAATCTGAGCTGCTGCTTCATTTACACATTTTAAACCGGAACCACATACAACGTTTAAAGTAACAGCCGGAACTTCGATTGGTAAACCTGCTTTAATAGAAGCCTGACGTGCAACGTTCTGTCCCTGTGCAGCCTGAATTACACAACCCATTAATACTTCATCTACCTGCTCTGGTTTTACACCAGCTCTGTTTAATGCTTCTTTGATTACGATTGCGCCTAACTCTGCTGCTGGTGTGTTGCTTAATGCTCCACCCATTTTACCGATTGCAGTACGACAAGCACCTGCTAAAACTACTTTTTTTGCCATTTCTAATTCTCCTTTCAGTTTTCGCACAAAACCCTGCTTCCTTTGCAGAGAATTTGTTTCCTTTTCGAATAAATCTGCCGAAAAACGCTGTTAATTTTTTAACAATCTTTTGCAAAAAAAATAAATCCAGACTCTTCGTTGGAATCTATCCTTTTCTTCATTATCATTCAAGTATGTAATTTTGAATAATCAGCTGTTTTTCTAGCTTTTTACTACTTTTTCATGCTACCATATTTCGGTTTTAATTGCAATAGATTTCTTTTCTTTTCCCGATGATTAATTTTTCTCACCATGCGTTATCCCCTCTTTTTTCACCTTTTTTGAGTGTTTTTTTGTTAAAAATTTATCATGTCTTTTTTCTTTTTTCAAAGAAAAATAGTGGATTTTTGTCTAATTTCAACAAAAATCCACTTTAGTGCTCTAATAAAACACATGATTTCCTATGACTGTTCCTGAAATAATCCCATTGTTTGCACGAAAATAAAGGCTGTTTATGGTGATGTTTCCGTTTAATACTTCCTGAGCTGCTCCTATGCAGCTGCTGCTTACCCCTGTTTCTAACCGATAAGCCAGTCTCCCGCTTGCCACCGGTGAGAACTGTCCGCTCTGGTAGATAACACCGGAAATCGTATTAGGGAAATAAGAACTTTTTACACGATTCATAATGACGCTTCCCACCGCCAGCTTTCCCTCATATGGTTCACTGCCTGCTTCACATTCAATAATCGCTCCTAACAGATAGGCATCGCTGTCCGCAGGAACATAGGTTGCACCGGAAGTATCCTCTTTTTCCTGCTCTTTAATTGCTGCGAGACGTGCAGCATCCTCTTTTGCCTTCTTTATCTCAAGTTCTTTCTCATATGCTTCCATCTTGGCAATTTTGTTTTCCAAGCTTTCCACATCCGCCTTGGCATCCGCAATTTCCGTATCCGACTGGGCAATTTTATCCTTTGTTCCCGCAATCAAACGATTGACAGAATTCTGTTTTTCCTCCATCTGCTCTTCTAATACCGTCAGTTCTGCCAGTTCTCCTTCTAACAGTTCCTTTTGTTCTGCAATCTGCTGCTGAAGCTCTTGAAACTGTGTCAGCAACTCCCTGTCATAGCGATTAATTTCTGTTGCATACTCTGTGCGATTGAGAAAATCCGTAATGGAATCCGACTCCATAAGCATCTGCCATACAGTAATGCTGCCATTTTCATACATAAACTGAATCCGTGTTTTCATATTTTCATACTGTTCCGCGGATTTTTCCTCTGCCTCCTCTAACTGTTCTTTTGCATCAGCAATCTCCTTCTCTTTATTTCCTATTTCAGTCTCCAATTCGTTCATAGACGAAATAATATTGTTTAGCTGGCCATTCAGACTGTTTAAATCCGACTCTAAAGCTTCTTTTTTATCATTTAAACTATCCACCTGCTGTTCGGCCTCTTCCTTCTGATTTTCCAAGTCAGAAATCTTATCTTTGGTATCTTCTATCTCTTTTTGCGTAGTAGCAGCATACACCGTAGTTCCCACAAAGAGACAGCCTATCAAAAGCAGGCTCAATAGTCCTTTTTTCCTGATTTTTTTCATGTTTCCTCCCAATTGAAATGGAATAAATTGGATATGCGATTGTAAATTATCCAGTAATATGGTACTATTATAACATATATTGCCCTCTCCGCAATACGGCATTTCAGAGAGGTTCGGACCGTTTTTACCATTCACAATAACAGGAGGCAGATACTATGCAATTTGTAAAAACAGCTGATTTAAAACCGGGCATGCGTTTAGCAAAACCTATATATAATAAGATGGGGGTCTTATTATACGAGCGTGACACAAACTTAACAGTTCAGGGTATCAACAGTATTGAGAATTTTGGCTTAATCGGTATTTTTATCTTGGAACCTGCAGAACCAGTTCCCCCTCTCTCTAAAGAGGACTTGGAATTTGAACAGTTTCAGACCATCTATATGTTCAAAATAAAAGAAAATTTAGACCGTTTACAGGCGAACCAGCCACCTGTTTCATTATTAGAGTTAGTAAAAGATATCCAGTCCCATTATGGTCTTCTTGACCACAAATTGAATTTCGCGCAAACGCTTCGCAGTTCTGCTGATTTTGTATACAAGCATGCCATTAGTGTCGCTATCCTCTCTGCACTGATTGCCAACCAGATGCACGTGCCAGAACAGGAGCAGGCTGCACTGATTACCGCTTCACTGCTTTACGATTTTGGTTATCTGTATGTCCCACAATCTGTTTTAGATAAGGGAGACAATTTAACCGGCAAAGACAAAGAATTTATCCAGTTAAACTTAGAGCGGGGATATGAAACACTGCGCCCGCAATATCAGACTTTTGATTTACCGGAGCCTTCTTTAGAGATTATCCAGCAGGCAATTTTCTGTAACAGTACTACCTTAAAAGTTAAGGAACCCGCGAGTAATATCAAACTTCTTGCCGACATCTTAAAAGTTGCGGATAAATTTGACCGCCTGACCGCCATGAACATCAATAAACCTCCAATCTCCGAGGTTGCTGCCATGACACATCTCCGCAGTCAAAGGGATATCTATAATTCGTTAGTTCTCGCTGCCCTTGCACAATGTATTCACATTCTGCCAACAGGTGCCTGTGTAGATTTGTCCGATGGGGAAAAAGCTCTGGTATTAGAAGAAAATCCAGCCAACTTTTCTCACCCGATGATTTTGAAATTCTCTAATAACTTAATCTATGATTTAAGTGACCCTGCCATCAATAAAAACTTAAAGATAGTAGATATTATGAAAACCATGGACAATCGTATTGCCATTGATGAACACACTTTAGAACATTTTGTGGCAGATGCTTATATCAAGGAAACAGCAGACCGTTTCCGCAAGAAAAAATTAGAATCCGCCCAGCAAAGACAAAGTGAACTCAAAAAGCAGGCCATGGACTCTCTGATGGACAGTGCTACGGTGCTTTCGAGTGAAGAAGAAATGAACCCGGTGAAGAAACCGAGAAAGAAGATGAAGTTACTGTAATAAAAGAAGGGAACAACAACAATGTCATTCTTATCTAAATAACATTGCTTTTGTCCCCTTCTTTATCTCTTTATTACTCCATCCAGATAACCGCCGCATTCAACATTAGTGGGATAATACCTCCCACTGTGACTGCATAAAAAATTCCCATAAATATATTCTGCCCACAAAGCAGAGTTCCAAACAGCACTTGGCAGATAGACGCAATGATTACTATTTTCTCTAAGAACTTTGCCAGATAACCAATGCGAACCATTTTCACCTGTTTTATGTCTAATGGTAAATATCTGATTTTCTTCATGTAGGACACTGTTTTTCCCTGTTCTCTTATTCTCATATAAGGGGTAAGATACAGCATAGGACCTAGAAAGGATGTCCATATAAATGTCATCATCAGTAAACTCTTTTCTTCAAGAATGATACTCGCTGGTATAAAAAGCATTACCAGCATAATTCCTCCATACACCCATTCGCCCCATTTTTTCGGTAACCCATTACTCTGATAGGATAGCATTTCATCATCTAACCTGCGTATCCGTTCTCTCTGCTCTTTTATCTCCTGTCTCTGTTGTTCTAATTTCATATATTAATAACCAACGCCTTTCCACGATGTTTTTCAATCCCCGGCTTCACCAAAGGAAATCATTTTCCCCTGCTCTAAAATTGCGACATAGTCCATTTTCTGATTAATTTCTGTCTCGATATGACTTGTCATCACAACAGATGCTTGCTCATTTTCGATAATTTCATGCAAAATTTTAAAGAAATCTATACGGAATACCGGGTCCATTCCGGCAGTAACTTCATCTAGCAGGTAGAGCGTACTCCCATGCGCCATGGCAAACGCAGTCTGAAATTTCATGCTTTCTCCACGGGACATCTTTCCTACAACTTTTCCTGGTGACACTTCCATTTTTTTCATACTGTCTATAAATGTATCCATATCCCAGTTTTCATAGGCAATGCCTATAATTTCCGCATTTTGTTTTGCAGAGCGTTCCAGTAAAAATTCGTTTTTATCGGAAACAAATCCTACCTGTTGCATGATTTCAAAATGATTTTTCCGAATATCTTCTCCGTTGATTCGAATTGTCCCTGTATACTGCTGC
>JAQXGQ010000101.1 GCA_029006795.1 Clostridiales bacterium
TAGAGAAACTGTCAGAGACAGAAATAAAAAAAGGATGGCGTCTTGCCTGTCTGTCGGTGCCAAAAGGAGATTGTGAGGTTTGTCTGCATCTGCAAAAAGAGAAGAACATGGCAGTGGAAACCGGATTTTCCTGTGGGGAGAAGAGCGCTGACAGAGAATTTGGACAAACATACAGTGACGAATATGGGGTGGCGCTTGACATTGGAACCACTACTTTAGCGGCGCTTCTGTTTTGTCTGCCGGCGGGAGAAACCTTAAAGACAGCTGTTTCTGTTAATCATCAGCGGGCATACGGGGCGGATGTAATTTCCAGAATCAAGGCTGCAAATGAGGGAAACGGAAGAGTCTTGCAGAACATTATCCGTAAAGACATTCTCGGATTGTTAGAAGAACTTGTACGGAAAGAAAAAATTAGAAAAGAACAGATAAAGCATCTTGTTGTTGCCGGAAATACTACCATGTGCCATCTGCTATTAGGTTATTCCTGTGAAGGATTGGGAAAAGCCCCTTTTACACCGGTAGATATTTCGTTACAGAAAAAAAGTTTTCAGCAGATTTTTGACAGTGAGGAATATGAGACAGAAATTACTGTACTGCCGGGAATTTCGGCTTTTGTTGGGGCAGATATTGTGTCAGGAATTTACAGCACGGGTATGTGCAGGGGTAAGGAAAGCAGAATGCTGTTAGATCTCGGTACAAACGGAGAGATGGCGCTCTATGCAGATGGACGGCTGACGGTGACTTCCGTGGCGGCAGGACCGGCATTAGAGGGGGGAAATATCAGCTGCGGTATGCCAGGGGTTCCCGGAGCTATTGCCCATGCCGCGCTTTTCGGCAAAGAGAGGATGATAGTGAAAACAATAGGAAAACAGCCGCCGGAGGGCTTGTGCGGAACCGGAATTGTGGATGTGGTTTATGAATTGCTGAAACATCATCTGATAGATGAAAATGGAATTTTAGCGGAGCCCTATTTTGCACAGGGATATCCGGTAGTACCGGGAAAAATTTTCTTTACCCAGGAAGATATCAGACAGGTACAGATGGCGAAAGCGGCAGTCTGTGCGGGGATAGAATTGCTACTGCATCATGCGGGAATGGAGGTCTGGCAGGTGAAAGAAATTTTTGTGGCAGGAGGTTTTGGGTTTGCCTTAGATGTGGAAAAATCCATCGGAATCGGATTGCTGCCAAAAGCCTTTCGTGGGAAGGTGACGGCAGTGGGAAACAGTGCCTTAGAAGGGGCACGGCGCTATCTGACAGAACCGGATGCAGGACGGAGTATGACAGAAATGATGGAACACACGGAGGAAATCAATCTGGCGATGCAGAAAGGGTTTGAAGAAGCCTATTTAAAAGAGATGCAGTTTAACACCATTTTCTGACCTTGACATTGCCGGTGTAACAGATGTAGAAGTAATGTGGCTTTTTATAATAAAAATATCTTTATTTTGGTTGAAATTAGCAACAGGGAAAAGAAGTGTCATGCTATAATATACGAATAGAAAATGAGCTATAACAAGCGGAAAAGGAGACACCATGATTGAGAGCGAAAAAGTAAAGAAAATTTTATATGGTGGCGACTACAATCCAGAGCAGTGGCCGGAAGAAATATGGGAAGAGGATATGCGGCTTTTTAAACTGGCACATATTGATGTGGTGACATTAAATGTGTTCAGTTGGGCAGCATTGCAGCCGGATGAGACAACTTATGATTTTTCTAAGTTAGATAAGATTATGGAACTTGTGAAAAAAAACGGATTAAAGGTCTGCCTTGCCACTTCTACGGCAGCGCATCCGGCATGGATGGCACGGAAATATCCGGATATATTAAGAACGGGAAATAATGGAATGAAGCGAAAATTCGGCAGCCGTCATAATTCCTGCCCAAACAGTCCAACTTACCGGAAATATTCTGTAGCATTAGCGGAAAAACTAGCGGAGCGCTATAAGGATTACGATAACATTGTGGCATGGCATATTTCTAACGAGTATGGTGGAGAGTGCTATTGTGAAAACTGTGAGAAGACATTTCGGGTATGGTTAAGGAAAAAGTACAAAACCATAGAGGAATTAAACCGGGTATGGAACACC
Organism: Clostridiales bacterium; assembly: GCA_029006795.1. Classification (GTDB taxonomy): domain Bacteria; phylum Bacillota; class Clostridia; order Lachnospirales; family Lachnospiraceae; genus Roseburia. The sequence goes on from JAQXGQ010000101.1 coordinate 2,089, forward strand.
AGCTTCTGGGGGCATACGATGTATGACTGGGAGGATGTAGTGTTGCCTGATTTACGTTCCGAAGAATTTTCCCAGGATGGCAGACCGAGAACGAATTTCCAGGGGATTTCTTTGGATTACCGGAGATTCAATTCTGACAGTATGTTAGAATGCTTTACTTTAGAGCGGGATGCGGTAAAAAAATATACACCTGACATTCCGGTCACTACCAATCTTATGGGCTGTTATCAGCCGTTAGATTATCAGAAATGGGGCAAAGAATTAGATTTTGTATCATGGGATAGTTATCCGGCATTTGGAGCAGAGTTTTATCATAATGCCATGTGCCATGATGTAATGCGTGGGTTAAAGCAGGGAAAACCATATGCTTTGATGGAGCAGACCCCAAGCGTCAGCAACTGGCATACTTATTGTGCCTTAAAACGTCCCGGCGTCATGCGGCTTTTGAGTTATCAGGCATTGGCACATGGTTCCGATACCGTAATGTTTTTCCAGATGAGAAGAAGTATTGGTGCCTGTGAAAAATATCATGGTGCAGTCATTGACCATGTGGGAACAGAGAACACCAGAGTATTCCGGGAAATTTCGGCATTGGGAGCAGAATTGGAAAAATTAGGAGATACCACCTTAGGTGCGAGAAGCAATGCGAAAGTTGCTATTGTTTTTGACTGGGATAACTGGTGGGCAAGCAGCCTGTCTGCAGGACCAAGTGACGCAATCAACTATTATGATGAGGTGTATCAGTATTATCGCACGCTGTCGCAGTTACATATTCCAGTGGATATGATAAGTGTGGAAGATGATATTTCAAATTACAAACTGGTAATTGCACCGTTGCTCTATATGTGCAAGGATGGTTTTGATGAAAAAATCCGGCAGTTTGTAAAACTGGGAGGAACGTTCTTAACCACCTATTTCAGTGGCTATGTGGAAGACCACGATTTGGTTATCACAGGAGGCTATCCGGGCAGACTTAAGGATATTTTAGGTATCTGGGTGGAGGAATCCGATGCTGTCCCAGTGGAGGATATCGGTATCCATCACACCTTTGGCTATGAAGGAGAGACATATCCGGCAGAAATCATCTGCGATTTGCTGCATTTAGAGGGAGCAGAAAGCCTCGGAAATTATGACAATGATTTTTACGCCGGAATGCCTGCCGTGACAAAGAACCATTTTGGAGAGGGAAATGCTTATTACGTGGCAACCCGTTCGGATGAAGCATTTTACCGTAAACTGTTTACACAGATTGCTGCAGAATGTGGTCTGGAAAGTTTTGTAGATGCCAATCCTGAGGTATTAGTGGAGACAACACTGCGTGAGAATGCAAAGGGAAGATTCTTATTCCTGTTAAATCATGGAGAAAAGACGGCAGAAGTTACCCTGAAAATGGGTGGAACGGATTTGTTAGGCGGCAAAAAATATGAAGATGGTGCGGTTGTGGCATTGGAGGCAAAAGGTGTGGCAGTCCTTGAACTTTCTTAAAACTGTGCCGGAACAGGGGGAACAGTTGATGGAAAAGTTAAGAGCGTGGGGATGCGATGTGGAAGGAGCATTAGAACGATTTATTGGTGACGAGGAGTTTTATATAAGTTGTCTTAAAATGACGACAGAAGATTTGGGATTTGAAGAATTAGGGGAAGCTTTAAGAGAGGGAGATGCACAAAAAGCGTTTGACAGTGCTCACACGTTAAAGGGAGTGCTTGCCAATGTGGGATTGACACCGATGTTTGAGGTGATTGTTCGGATTGTGGAACCGCTTCGGGCAGGACAGATGGAAAATCTGATGCCAATTTATGAGGAACTGTTGCAGGCGAACCAATATTTAAAAGGGTTGTTAGAGGAAATGGAATAAGAGAAGTATGGAAATTTATGTTGCAGACATTGCGTTTCTTCGGGATGAAAAAGTGTTTGATTTATTACAGGAGAACGTACCGGAGGAAAGACGAAAAAGCATAAACAGATGCCGCCGGATAGAGGATAAACAAAGAAGTCTTGCGGCAGGACTGCTGTTAGAATATGGTCTGAATCGTTTAGGAGTTACCCTTTTGCCGGAATTAGAATATGAGCAGGTGTTTTTAGAAACGGGAAAAGACGGAAAGCCTTACCTTAAGGATAGAAAAGATATTTATTTTAACTTGTCTCATTCCGGCAGCTATGTGGCAGCAGCTTTTGACACTGCTCCGGTAGGGATTGATATCGAAGAGATAAAAAGTGACGGAAAAAAGATTGCCGGGCGTTTCTTTTGTCCTGAAGAAAAACAGTTTTTAGAAGAATGCCAGGAAAACTGCAGAAAACAGAAATTTACGGAGCTTTGGACCAGAAAAGAGAGCTATATAAAAGCAGTGGGGAGAGGAATGAAAATTCCTCTAAAATCCTTCTCTGTGTTAGAGAATCAGATAAGGGGAGAAGAGGAGTTTTTTTTTCGCTCATTCTCCATGCTAGAAGGATATGCTTTGTCGGTTTGTGCCAAAGTGCCTGTAGATACAAAACCACAGATTGTGTCACTTTTGTGAAAAACAGACGCTAGCATTTGACGAGGCGCTTTAAAAAAAGTATAATAAATACCTGTGAAGGAGGAAAAATTCATGTATGACGAATTGACCGAACAGGACATTAAAAAGATGGAAGAAGAAATCGAATACCGCAAATTAGTGGTGCGTAAGCAGGCACTTGAAGCGGTAAAAGAGGCACGGGCACATGGTGATTTGAGTGAGAATTTTGAATACCATGCAGCCAAAAAAGATAAAAACCAAAATGAAAGCCGTATTCGTTATCTTGAAAAAATGATAAAGACAGCCAAAATCATTTCCACGGAATCTGCGGAGGATGAGGTAGGTATGAATAATACCATTACTGTGTATTTCGAGGAAGATGACGAGGAAGAGGTTTATAAATTAGTCACTACGGTCAGGGGAAATTCTCTGAAGAACTTAATCAGTAATGAGTCGCCTCTCGGAAAGGCACTGTTAGGGCATAAAGTTGGTGACAGGGTAGAAGTAGTGGTAAATGAGAACTATTCTTATTATGTTGTTATCCGTAAAATTGAAAATACAGTGGATGACGGTACTGATAAGCTGCGGAGTTTTTAGACAGTATATAGAAAAGAAGCATTGGAAAGAAATGTTTTCGTATAGATAGAGAAAGAGGTAATTATGAGATTAACAGAATTATTAAAATCTGATGAAGTAACAATTTCCTGTGAACTGTTTCCGCCAAAGCAGGGCGCACAGTTAGAAAATTACAAAAAGATTGTAAAAGAGATGGCAGCCGTAAAACCGGCTTATATGAGTGTCACCTATGGTGCGACGGGAGGAACCTCCGATTATACGGTGGAGCTTGCCAATGAGGTCTGCAATGTCAATCACATTCCGGCATTGGCGCATCTGACCTGTGCTTCTTCCACAAAGGAAAAAGTGGCATCGGTCATTAATGAGTTGAAGGAACATAAGATAGAAAATATTTTGGCATTGCGTGGAGATATTCCGCAGAATGCGGATTTTCCATTGCCGAATCAGTATAAGCATGCCAGTGAATTGATTGCAGATATTAAGGCACAGGGCGATTTCTGTATCGGAGGAGCTTGCTATCCGGAGGGACATCCGGAGGCGGAGACGATTTATAAGGATTTAGAGCACTTGAAGGAAAAGGTGGATGCAGGCTGTGAATTTTTAACGACACAGATGTTTTTTGACAACAATATCCTTTATAACTTTATGTACAAAGCATTAAAGAAGGGAATTGATGTACCGATAGTTGCGGGAATTATGCCGGTAACCAATGCCAGCCAGATAAAGCGTATTGTTTCTTTATCCGGGAATATGGTTCCACCACGCTTTTTGGCGATTGTAGACCGATTTGGAGAAAATCCGGCAGCAATGAAACAGGCTGGTATTGCTTACGCTACGGAGCAGATTATTGATCTGATTGCCAATGGAGTAAATCATGTTCATATCTATACTATGAATAAACCGGATATTGCAGGGGCAATTTTAGAGAACCTTTCGGAAATTTATGTAACAAGATAATGACTTGCAGATGTACTTAGAAATGAGGACAAAATGAAAAAGCAGGATGAATTGTTTCATGAGATTGTGGAGTTAATGAAGGAAACCAAAGAAAATAATCTTCGCTGGAGCGTGGAGGTACAGACCACCGAGGGAAATGATCCGGAAGAGAAACCGGTAGAAGTAGAGGATGGAATTAACTGGACGGTGGATGAATGCTATGTTTCCTATTATTGTAAATATAAGGGAAAAGACTTCTGCATGATTACTTATGAAATGATAAAAACGTCGGGAGATAAAGTTACTACCAGCAATATGGTATTTTTACCGCCACTTGGTATGAGATTTTTTGATTTGCGTACCTTGTTACCATATAGCATTGAGGTGTCAAATGTATTGTTAGATCAGATACATAAATTATGGGTGATGCTTTTTGATATGTATAAAGTGGATAAAGGCAGCATTTATTTAGATATTAAGCCGGGAGTGCTAAAAATCGAAGATTAGAAATGAAAGTGTTTCAGAGAGGAAAAGGGTGTCCGTAACTTAAATTTGTGGCGGGCACCCTTGCTTTTTGAGGATAGGTATTGTTGAAAATTAAGACCAGTAGCGTTCTACATAGTCTTGTGTATCATTTGCAGATAGATGATATTTTTCCATTAATTTTGAAAGAGTGTCTTCTTTAGAGGCACCAAATTCCCGGCAGGTTTCTATAAAGATTTTAATACTTTTTTGTGTGGCTTCGGTGATACCTTCTTCTTTACCAAGCTGCCGCCCTTCTTGTGTGGCTTCTTCCCGAATCATCTGTTCCCATTCCCAAGATTTCATATAGCTGATACTGACCTCCTTACTGCGTTTGACTTTGTTTACGAGGTTCTCTACGGCGGCAATATCTTGATTGGTGATATTGTCTTCCGTGGTTTCTTCTATATATCTTAGCATATCTCGAAGTTTCTGGCTAGGATTTCCTTCCGTTCCTTTGGTATAGAGGAAAATCTTTTTTGCACCGTCATCATAGGGGAGAGAACTTTCCTCCACGCACTGATTTTGTATGGTGTATACCATACGGTTTTTACCGAAAGGGTCATAGGGGAGAATCGTGATGATGACAACCTCCGGCAGTGCCTTGTAGGACATATCAGAAGCGAGAAGCTGTGTGTCGATAAGACCGTGGTAATAGCGCATCCGTCTTGGAAGAGTGTCTCTTTCATAGCGCTTGTTTGGTTCAATATCGTAGATGGCAGGGATGACTTCGGCATCAAGAAGGGATTCACCGGAAAGAGACGGTTCATCAGGAACTGTTTCGATATAGGCATCCATGCGGATACCGTGCTGATGGGTATCGATTCCGGGAATGTTTTTCTGTGGAATGACATGGACATTCCGAATAGGTTTTTCTAAGATGGTGCTGAGCAAAATCCGGCAGAATTCTTCGCCGATATCTTCCTGTAACAGCATTTGCTGGAAGAGGAAATCATCTAACAGATTTAAGTCCTCTAATCTGCGGTAGTGGGTATCTGTTTTTAGGTCGGTTGTTGATAAAAGTGTCTTTTCGGGCATAAAAATCCTCCTTTGTATAGGTTTCATTGATGATAATTGCGGCGAATTGCCGTGACTTCTGCTTTGGCAGAAGTGAAAAGAGTTATAATACGATACTTTCAATTCCGGTAGGATGAAAGTAATAATGTGGTACAAAATGAAATGTACTTAATATAACATTTATAAATGTAAATTGATTATAGTACAAATGAGGAAAAGAAGCAAGTGAAATTTATAAAAGGTAGTGTAAATATAATAAAGAAAATGATGTCTCTGTTTCTTATCATGGCAATGCTAGTCACATCCCAGGGCATTCCGGCATTGGCAGAGACAGTCGAAATCAGAGCATCTTCCGA
>JAQXGQ010000102.1 GCA_029006795.1 Clostridiales bacterium
TCATCCCTTCACTTCTGATTTCACTTCTGATCCTGAATCAGTATTTATTTCATGAGTAACAATATGCTCTATCCCATTTCCAATCGTCCCTATTTTCTCTTTCAAAAATGTAGGATACGCCTTGTATTTATCCAGTTCTCCAATCGGAAGCCAGTGCATCGTTTCCCTCACTCCCTGCGTATAACTGTTACTGTTCAGCTCCTGTGTTCCCCTCGGTTTCATCAGAAAGTAAAGGGCAATCTCATGACACTTGAGTCCTTCTAAGCTGCCGTTGCTTTCAAAAAAATTCTCGTGGATATAAACCAGGCGGTCAATTTCATAATGAACCCCTGTCTCCTCAAACACCTCTCTCTTTACTGCATCCTCCGCAGTCTCTCCCATATGTACGCCACCAACGATGGAGTAGAAATAATCCTCATCTTATTTTATGTTACGCAATCCATTTAACCGAATTGCGTCTAATTCCTCTGCACTTAAACAGCCCGCATCGAATAATTTAGCATACTCTTTTGACACATCACTGTCAAATATCAATACATCATCGGAATTTATGGTTACATCCAGACCGTTTCTGTATAATTTTGCGATGGGATGATGAGATAAATCTTTTACCCGTCCCAACAGAAGGTTACTGCCAGGTGTGATATTAAGGCGTATTCCCCTTTCTTTTAAAAACTGTATCGCTTCATCTGATTCTGCCGCCGCAATCCCATGCTGTACTTCATCAAGCTGTAACACTTCTACTCCCCGCACAACATCTTCTGCCTTTCCCCATTCACCGATATGAGCTTTTAGACGAAGTCCTTCTGCCTTTGCCCGCTCATAAATGGGAACAAAGTTTTCTATCGGCTGTGCCAGTTCATCCCCATATAAGTCAATGGAATAAAATTCCAGATGTCCCCAGAAATGTTTCAGGCAATCCGAAAGATAATCCACCAGACAGTGTCTCGACAGCCCGATTTGTAGTCGCAGGGTAATATCCGGTGCTATCCGCTCATTAATTTCCTGAAAAGTTTCAATCAATTCCACAATATCATTATGAAAGTATTCTCCTAATCCCCAGACATCCTCACCAATTTCTAAGATTTTAACACCATCGGATTTTGCCTGAACAAAGGCAGCTTCTATCAAAAATTTTCGCATTTCGCTGCTATCAAACCTCTCGCCTAGATATTTCCTGTTCCATTCATCCATTTCCTGCATGGAGGCTAAAGGGCTGCTGATTGGCTCAATGAGAATTTTTTTCTGTTCATATATGTATTTTCTGTTTCCACCCAATACAAAATGATTATGTAAATCTGATTTTGGTATCTCCTTTACGGTGTCAATATCGTGATTTTTTAACGCACTTATAAATTTTTTTGAATCTTCCTGCATCGCTATACCTCCAAAACTGAAATCTCTATTGTTTTCTCCCGTTCTTCCACCCTAAGCTGCCCACTTTCTATCATTTTCTTTATCCGGGTTCTTGAAATTCCCCATAATTCTGCTGCAAGTTTTTCCGGTCTGACATGAATCCGAAAAGGATTTTCAATGGAAACCACTGTCCCCTCTGTCATAGTATCCATAAAATCCTCTTCTCTTTCGCAGGACACAAGACGATAAGAAATATTTTTTGTATCCACATTCAACTGATTTTTCTTGAAAAATTCAAAATTCCTGCCGTAATCTTTTGCCAATTTCTCATCATTTCTAAGAAACAGCGGATATTCTTCCTTTGGTATTTTTTCCGGACTTATGCGTTCATAGATAGGAATATTCAACGTATGCTTGCATTTTTCACACTGGTAAATCAGCCACACATCTAACCTGTTTCCATTGGCATTTACCCGAAACCGCCCTGTGTTCACAAAATTTGATTTTCCTCCGCAACCACCACAGTTGTGAAGCACTTCAAAGGATTTTTCCGGTAACATTTCATATTCAATTTTTTGTAAATAGCTCATTTCGCATCTCCCGTCATCAAATAAAACTCTTCTTTGATGCGCCGGCTATCACTGTTTTTATTTTATTTGCAATAGCCGCGCTATGCAAAATGGATTGGTGTAGTCATAAATCGTTTTCCTCCCGTACTTTCTTTTACTCCATCATCATAGCACTTCCTAATGTCCTTATCCCACCTCATAATCTTTTATAAAAAAAGATGAGCCGACACGTTTTGTATCAGCTCACCAATTTAAGTCTCATTTCTCTTACGATACGCTGTATGCTTTTCTCAGACAGATAATACTTCCCTGCCAATTCTCCGGTTCGCATTCCGGAGTTGTAATCTTCATAAATTCTCTGGTTTCGGGTGGATAACTCCTGTCTTGTGCTTGTCCTAGCACCCCATTCCTTACGCTCTTTTGATTTCCTTGGGATATAAATATTTTCTCCATCCACATACTGCTGTATTAACTCTATAATTTCCATCGGCAGAATATCTTCTGCTTTCATATAGCCCATGTTTGCCTCCTAAATATAAATCTGCTAGGAATAGCAATGGCTATAACAATTTTCTTTTACGATTGCAATAGCCAGTGCTATGCAAACATAACATATCTTCTCATATAGTCTTCTTCCCCCTTTTTCCGATGCTATCTGTTTTGTTTGATATAGATAGAATAACTCCGTTTTCTCTTTTTTTCAAGACAAATTCATTTTTCTTCGTTTCATAATAGTTTTTAACGGTACTCGCAAATATAACCGATTTTTCCGGCATAAGAAGGTGCTGCTGACAACATATCCTCCGGCACATCATTTAAAAAGCATCTTCCCTCAGAAGAGCGGTAAAATAAGTCCACATAGTTTTCCTCGACTGTCTCTCCCGCTTCCGTCAGTCCCTCATAACTCGGCTCCCCTTCTAACCATAAATCTGCAAAAACATTAAAGTGGGATGTCATGTCATACACAAAGTCATCTTCCCCGTATTCCATCCAGCTATATCCGTACAATTCCTCACCTGCCATATATTTTGCTCCGACCCAGAAGTTAACTTTGGTCTTTTCCTCCGCGACAATCTGATTTTGAATGGTTTCCAGTTCCTCCATGCAAGTAACGGTTGCAAGATAACCGCCTTTTTCCTTACAGCGCGCTTGTGCTTCTGTCCATGTTACATCTTCCACAACCAGTTCATATCGATGATCCGCCGATGTATTTTTGCCTGTTTCCAAGAGAGAAAGCATCTCTGTTAAGATATAATAGTGCTCCGGTCTCTTTGCCTGTTCCCAGTCAAAGACTTCTTTTAATTTTGCATCATAAGCACTCTCTTCCACTTCCTGTCCTTCCCAGCGGTACACATAGATTAATTCACCTTCCTCATCAAACTGCATTCCGTCTTCTCCATCTCCCCATTCTCCTCCGGCGATGTAAACCCATTTTCCATCATTAATAGAATAAACATCATCATAGTAGTGTCCCATATTTCCATCGGAGTTGCAAAGCAGATTCTCTTTCTCAAGATATCCGAAATTCAATCGCCTTGTCTGTAACACATCCACCTCACCGTCCTGATAGGTTAAAATACGGCAGCCTCCCGCCTCAAATCCTGAATCTATCACCAGTTCCGGTATCTCATCTTCATTTACATAGATCAAACTATAAGTATATCTCTCCAGTTCTTCTGCATCCTCACTATCTTTTAAGGATTCTAAATATGCTATGTATGCAGCCTTCCAGTCCTCTGCCCCTCCATTCTCCGTCACTGATTGCGTCTGCTCTGTTTCCTCTTGCTCCGTTTCACTTTGTACTGTTTCGGTTTCCGTATTTTGTTTATTTTCAAGTACCGCATTCTCTCTGACATCCTGTTTTGCATTCCCGCATGATGCAACTCCTAACAATAAAAATACTCCCATAAAAATAATACTTGTTCTTTTCATTTTCTACTCCTTGCTTATCTTTTTCTTGTAAATGCTACTTCACCAAATCTTCACGCAATTTCTTTACGATTTCGTGTTCCATCTCAACATCCAGATTCATAACAGCAGATGCCAACTGATCTGTTAATTCCTTGAGATTGTCAGGCATTTCATAGCATTGTATCTGCTTAATGATTTCATCCATTGTATCTATATCCATATCTTCCATTGCAGCATCCAGAGGGTTTAGGCAATCAAGAATATCTGATGCCGAAAACTTTTTCTTGTCCTCCATATTCCCTTCGTTTACTTTAAATACAGATAATCTTTCCTCGTAGCTTAACCATTCTTCAAGAAATATATCTGTTAATACTTTAATCGGTTCAATTATTAGATTTTTAGAAAAATCCTCAAGTAGCCTTGCAAAACTACTTAGCGATACAGCTCCTATCATTGCTGCGGAGGTTTTCATTGCATGCACTTTAACGCGATATTGCCTCCATGCTTCCAGCACCTCTTCAGACTCTGACGGATTCGTAGCCAGCATCTCCAAAAGGATATTGTAGTTCTGTTTCAGCACTTGTGCATCGTACTTTATCATACTTGTAAACATCAATATCGTATCTATCAGGCTTTCTGCATTCGGCTGAATAATCGCTGCATACTTCCAGTCCATTCCCTCGACATCCGGAAATCCCTGGTCTGCAAAATCCAATATTTTATCTCTTTTCTTTTTCTTAGGAAGATCAGAAGTATCAACTGCAACAACCTTTTCTTTGGGCAAATATTGCAGTAGCATCTCCTCAAGTTTTTCCGGTTGAAAAGGCTTCGACAAATAATCTGAAAAACCGATATCAAGATACATTTCTTTCGCACCCGAAAGCGCATTGGCAGTCAACGCAATTACAGGGGTTTCCTTACATAAATTATTATCTAAAGCGTGCATTTTTTTAATGTCTCCACACCATCCATTTCCGGCATCAGATGATCCATAAAAATAATGTGGTATGCATTTTTCTCCAATCGTGCAAGGCATTCTTTTCCACTCATTGCAGTGTCAATCTGCATGCCATGATTCTTAAGTAATCCTAAAAAGACTTTAAGATTCATCTCATTGTCATCTACAACAAGGATTTTGGCATCCGGAGCAAAAAAAAGCTCAGTAGAATATCTTCTTCCTTAATTCCGATACCGGTATCCTTAACCGATACATACAATTGTACCGCTCCTGCCGACACTTTCTTTCCTGATACCGTAAGTATCACTTTTCCCTCCGGTGTATATTTGACAGCGTTTGTAAGAATA
>JAQXGQ010000103.1 GCA_029006795.1 Clostridiales bacterium
TACCAAATCCACCGTTTTTAACAAGTATAATTGAGCTGTTTCAAAAACATCATAATCTTTCCATAGAAGAAATTTGTGAGTGCTTCGCACAATTTAATGAACACTATATATGCGAGAAGATGGAACAGGGAGCAGATTTTGATTATGTATTGTACTTTGAAGAAAAAGAGCCGGATTCGTGGTATTACTGTGTCAAGGCAGAGATGGGACACACCATTTATCACAGGTTTACGGTGGAGGATTACGATTTGTTGATTCGGTAAGCTGTGTGGAATAGTAAAATGATAGTGATTTGAATGTGATTATAGGTGTTTTTGAAACTGTTGTGCATGATATGCCGAAGGAAGAGGCGGCAAACTGGAAGTTATAAAATACTGGGGTAAATCATTATTTTGATTTACCCCAGTATTTTTCAATTGCTTCCTGATTTAAATTTTCACCTATTACAATGAGGATTGCCTGCCCATCTAAGACCGGGTGAATCTCTGTATTCTGATGGGTAGCATTCACAGAAATCCAGTGTCCGTCCGAAAGTTTCTGGAAGCCTTTGATTCGAAAGACTTTGCCGCAGGCAGAGTCTTTTAGAATTTTCTCACAGGATTGTTTTAAGAACTCTTCCGAAAATTCCATATTCATAAAGTATAAACTGTCATAATTCTGTTGATCATCAAACCAGAATTTGGCGTAATCTGCAGAATGATAGCCGGATGACAGGATGGCTTTATAATCGGTTTCCTGTAACATGTCCCAATCCTTTTGTATTACAAGTTGATTTGGGATTTTTTTGCTATGTAAAATCTCTAATGACTGGGCAACATATTCCGCAGTCGCAGCCATCTGTTCACTCGTCACTTCCTGCGTATGACTATATAAAATGGTTCCTGCCTGGGCGGTCTGAGATGCCAGAAGATAGCGGGAAGATTCAGATAAGTTTTGGTTTAAGCCGGCATCAATGATGGTAATAACATTTCCAATTTCATACCAACGTTCTAAGGGATCTTCGTGAAGCGTATCAAAAAATTCGTCCATATCAAAAATTCCGGAGGGTTCAACTAAGACACGGTCATACCCGCACATTCCCATTGCAATCAACTTCGTTTTGAATCTTCTTCTATGACAGTCAGCGTCACAGCCGCCAGAGACCATCTCTAAGGTGCAGTGGTCTCCAAGAATGTCCTGTAATAGCATGGCGTCGACATTGACGGCTCCGAAATCGTTCTCTAAAATGCCGATGTCAAGTCCCTGCTCTACTAAATATTTGGAATATTTTCGAATAAATGTTGTTTTTCCGGAACCTAAGAAGCCGGTGATTAAATCTATCTTTATCATGTTATCTGCCTCACTTTTTATTGTTTCCTTATTCTAGCATAAGATTCTTTGGAAAGAAAGACAAATGATGGAATGGATATGGAAGTATTGAAATGGAAAATATAGCATTTGACAACTTACTAAAGTTAGTTTAGACTAATACAGCCGACAGAGGAAAGGACATCTTCTGTGAAAATTAAGTGTTAGGAGACAAGAAAAATGAATGTCAAAAAAGAAAAACTGTTTGGAATCATAACTTTGGTACTTTGTCTATTGCTTTTTTTAGAGCGGTTGACGGGAGGCATCTGTCATGCAATTTTGGGAATACTGTTCATAATTTTGCTTGTAGTACATATATGCAGACAGATTGGAAAATTAAAATATAAGAAAATGTCTATCCGACTGGTAGACTGGATTCTTTTGATAGCCATGATTGCGGTGTTCTTAAGCGGAATGCTGTTGCACCCGCTACAGGAAATGATAGCCATTAAGATTTTACATAAAATATCATCTGTCGTTCTGATGATTGGCATCATCCTACATGTCCTTCAGCATGGAAAGAAAAGAATGATATGGATTGCGCTGGGTTTATCGGGACAAATCTTTACAAGAAACATCTGGACAATTTTGTAAAGCAGAAAGCTATGACAATTGGCGCGAAATTGCGGATTTCCGGTATGGTAACCCTGATGATGGGTATCAGTTTTTTATGTATGAAAAATGTACCGGTGGGAAGAATTTGCCTTGCAGTGGTGTGGATATGGCATCTGTTGTACTTCTTCCTGCGGGTAGGAACTGTAAAACCAGAAAATGTAACAGAGTAATGATATGAAATAAGTACGGAAGAAAGGAACGAAGAATGATTAAGACGAGACTTATCAAATTATTGTCTCATGCAAAAAAATATATTGCATTTCAGGTGATATGGAAATGGCTGTCACTGCTTTGTCAGGTGGTAATGATTTATGCAGCCTCCATACTTCTTGAAACTGCGCTGTCCGGTACGCTTACAAAGAACCGGATGTCCTCCTGCGGCATCCTGGTTCTTGTTGCTGTTTTATTTCGTTTTTTCTGCGACAGACAGGCTTCTTATGCGTCATATGAGGCAAGCGTGGATGTAAAGCGGATTATCAGGCAGATGCGGATAAAGCAGTAGAAATGGATGAGGAATCCCAGAGATTTCGCCGAATTACCATGAAGGTGCTGACCATGCAGCTTAATTCTACCAGTGTCATGGATATCATTGCCTATGGCGGTGCCGCTGTTGGTATGATTGTTACACTTTCTGAATTTGCGAAGGGAAACGTCAGCTTTGGCGGAGCATTGATGTTTTGCATTACTGGATTTGCCGGAACCGTAAGAGACAATCTTAAGATGGGAAAACCAGATGCGACTGAGGAAGAGATGTGTGCTGTACTTGAGAAGGTAAATCTTTTCGGATTTTTGCAGGCACAGCAGGGACTTGATACCTTAGTTATGGAAAAGGGAAGCAATTTCTCCGGCGGTCAGTGTCAGAGACTTGCGTTGGCAAGAGCACTTTTACACGATACACCGGTTTATATTTTTGATGAGGCAACCTCTAATATTGATATGGAAAGCGAAGAAATGATTATGGAGGTTATTCGGGAACTGGCAAAGACAAAGACCATCCTTTTGATTTCACACAGACTGGCGAATGTAGTAGAAACTGACCGGATTTATATGTTAGAAAACGGCAGCGTAGTTCAGGCGGGAACCCATTGGGAGCTGATGGCAGAGGGTGGAGCTTACGAGAGGCTGTACCGTTATCAGAGTGAATTAGAGGCATACGGAAAAGAAGATGGAAAGGTGGTGGCAGAGTAATGGAACAGAAAAAAAGAAGAAAAGGAATTACCATCATGGGGCAGTTGATAGGTCTGGTGAAACCGCTGCTTCCCATTATGTGTCTTGCCATTTTACTTGGCGTTTTGGGATATCTGATGGTAGGTGCGGTAATTTCGCTTTGGAATGGGAAAAAAGGTGCAGCGGAGGGGATGGAGTTTCGCAATTCCTTTGGCGAATTGAACAGCTTTATTTTAGATTCTCTGCGGGGGATAGACGAGACAATCCAGTATGATAAAGGTAAAGAAAGAATGGAACAGATGGATGAGCATTCCAAAAAACTTGGACAGATGCAAAAAAAACTCAACCGGCATGAAGCATACCAAAGCTCGTTGACTAACATGGTTATTCTGATGTTTTCTTT
>JAQXGQ010000104.1 GCA_029006795.1 Clostridiales bacterium
GAGCCGGTGGATGTTACGAAGTATGGCGTAATTTATGGCGGTGTTCAGAAAAACATCGGGCCTGCAGGTGTGGTAATTGTCATTATCCGTGAAGATTTAATTACTGAGGATACTTTGCCGGGCACACCTACCATGTTAAAATACAAAATCCATGCAGATAATGATTCTTTATACAATACACCACCTGCCTATGGCATTTATATCTGTGGAAAAGTATTCAAATGGTTAAAGAAAATGGGCGGTCTTTCAGTCATGAAAGAACGCAACGAAGAGAAAGCAAAAATTCTTTATGATTTCTTAGACCAGAGTAAGATGTTTAAGGGAACTGTCGTTCCGAAAGACCGCTCATTAATGAACGTTCCTTTCGTTACCGGAAATGAAGAATTAGATGCAAAATTTGTCAAAGAAGCAACGGCAGCAGGATTTGTAAACTTAAAAGGACATCGTACCGTAGGAGGTATGAGAGCTTCCATTTACAATGCAATGCCAAAAGAGGGCGTAGAGAAATTAGTTGAATTTATGAAGAAGTTCGAGGAGGAAAACGCATAATGTTTCAGTATAACTGCTTAAATCCGATTGCATCTGTGGGCTTGGATTTGTTTTCAGAAAACTATAAAAAAGTAGAAGATATGAAGGAGGCCGATGCGGTACTGGTAAGAAGTGCTGCAATGCACGACTTAGAACTGCCGGAGAACCTTCTTGCAGTGGCACGTGCCGGAGCCGGTGTTAATAACATTCCGTTAGATAAATGTGCGGAAAAGGGTATCGTTGTATTCAATACACCGGGAGCAAATGCAAACGGTGTGAAAGAGCTGGTATTTGCAGGAATGTTATATGCTTCCCGTGATATCGTCGGCGGTATTGACTGGTGTTTGGAAAATCAGAATGATGAAAACATTGCAAAAACTGCAGAGAAACAGAAAAAGAACTTTGCGGGAACTGAGATTTCAGGAAAAAAATTAGGTGTCATCGGACTGGGAGCCATCGGTGTTTTAGTGGCAAATGCAGCGGTTCATATGGGAATGGAAGTGTACGGATATGACCCATATATCTCCGTTTCTGCAGCATGGAACTTATCAAGAAGTGTCAAACATATCAGCAATGTAGAGGATATTTACCGTGAATGTGATTATATCACCATCCATGTACCACTGCTTGATTCTACAAAGAAAATGATTAATGCGGAAGCTATTTCACTGATGAAGCCAACGGCAATTGTATTAAACTTTGCAAGAGACTTATTGGTAGATGAGGAGGCAATGGTAGATGCCTTAGCAGCAGGAAAGGTACATAAATATGTATCCGATTTCCCGAATACTACTACCGTTGGAGCAAAGGGCTGTATCGTAACCCCTCATTTAGGAGCTTCTACTGCGGAGTCTGAGGATAACTGTGCAATTATGGCAGTCCGTGAAATCCGTGATTACTTAGAAAACGGTAACATTGTTCATTCCGTAAACTTCCCGGATTGTAATATGGGTGCATGTACTACTGCAGGAAGAATCGGGATTCTTCACCGCAATGTGAAGGGTATGTTGAGCCAGTATACCACCATTTTAGGAAATGAGGGTATTAATATCGACGGAATGGCAAATAAGTCCAAAGGAGATTACGCATATGCTCTTTTAGACGTGGACAGTCCGGTGACAGAAGAGGTAATTGAGAAACTAAAAAATACAGAAGGTGTGTTAAACGCACGTAAGATACAGTAAATCATAAAGGGGATAAAGAATGGCAGATATCAGACCATTTATGAGCATCAGACCAAATAAAGGGAAGGCAGCTAACATTGCTGCCCTCCCTTATGATGTTTATAACAGAAAAGAAGCAACCGAAGAAGTAGAGAGACATCCGGAATCATTTTTAAAGATTGACCGTGCGGAGACGGGATATCCGCTTTCCGTAGATATGTATGACGATAAAGTCTACCAGAGAGCCCACGACCTATTATGGGGAATGGTGGAGGACGGCACATTCATAAAAGACACCAAAAATTGTTATTATATTTATGAACTGACCATGAATGGCAGAACCCAGACAGGTATTACGGCATGCGCATCAATTGACGATTATGTAAATGAAGTAATCAAAAAGCATGAAAATACCAGAGAGGAAAAGGAAATCGACCGCATCAAGCATGTAGACTGCTGCGATGCACAGACAGGGCCGATTTTTCTCGCTTATCGCTCTAACCAGACCATCAATGAGGTGGTTGCAAAGGTAAAAGAGGGAGAGCCGGAATATGACTTTACTTCCGAAGACGGAATCAGACACCGGGTATTTGTAATTTCCGATGATGCCATGATAGAGACCGTGCAGAAATCATTTGCAGGCATTGGAGAAATCTATATTGCAGATGGCCATCATCGTGCGGCATCAGCGGTAAAGGTAGGTTTAAAACGCCGCAGTGAGAATCCGGGCTATGACGGAACAGAAGAGTTTAACTATTTTCTCTCTGTTTTGTTCCCGGATGACCAGTTGATGATTATGGACTATAACCGTGTCGTAAAGGATTTAAACGGTAATTCCTTCCAGGGATTTTTAAAGGAAGTAAAAAGACGGTTTGATGTGACGGAAATCACGGAACAGGAAGAAAAAAGACCGCAGGAAAAAGGTAGCTTTACCATGTATATGGAAAATCACTGGTTTCTGTGCAAAATAAGGGAAGAGGATAAGACAAAAGTGGCAGATGATCCGGTAAAAAGCCTCGACGTTTCCCTTTTACAGGATTTGCTGCTTCATCCGGTGCTTGGCATCGAAAATCCAAAGACGGACAGCAGAATTGATTTTGTGGGCGGAATCCGCGGTATGGAAGAACTGGTACGAAGATGTGAAGCGGATTGTGCAGTTGCATTTGCCATGTATCCGACATCAATTAGCGAGCTGTTTGATGTGGCAGATGCAGGGCTTTTGATGCCTCCGAAATCTACCTGGTTTGAGCCGAAGCTGCGCAGCGGTCTGTTCATTCATGCGTTATCTTAATCATCTATACAGATAAAGCCTGATGATATGAAAAGCAGGATGACATTGTGGAGAAAAATGATACAGACAGAGAGGAATATGTGAATGGTAACTATCTTTCGAAATGTGGGAATGCTACTTACGGCGGAAACAGATGCTTTTCCTGACACCACAGAAACCTTAGAGGTCTTTAGCAATGCCCAGGCAGGGTTGCAGGAAGTGGCGGAGAATCCGGGACTTATCCGAACATGGTTAGAGGGACTGGTGCCGGATTTGCTTAATTTTGCATTGCAGATAGTAATTGCTTTTGTGGTTTATGCTGTGGGCAGTAAAATCATACGTCTGATTGTAAAAATGGTGTCCCGTGGTATGGACAGAAAAGAGACAGATGAAGGCGTAAAGCAGTTTTTGCTGCCGGTTATCCGCTATTCTCTTTATATCATACTGATATTTATTATTATGGGACTTTTTGGAATTGCCACCACCTCTGCGGTAGCAGTGTTAGGTTCTGCCGGTGTTGCAATCGGTCTTGCATTGCAGGGAAGCCTATCAAACTTTGCAGGCGGTGTGCTGATTTTGCTGCTAAAACCTTTCCGTGTGGGAGATTACATTGTGGAACATGCGGGTAATAATGAGGGGACGGTAGCGGAGATTTCTATTTTTTACACCAAACTTATGACGGTGGATAATAGAGTGGTTGTAGTTCCTAACGGTACCCTTGCA
The DNA here is from genome assembly GCA_029006795.1 of Clostridiales bacterium. Taxonomy (GTDB): domain Bacteria; phylum Bacillota; class Clostridia; order Lachnospirales; family Lachnospiraceae; genus Roseburia. The sequence continues at coordinate 3,685 of JAQXGQ010000104.1, forward strand.
AACTGCAGTATCACTAACGTTTCTGACGTGGACAGACGGCGTGTAGATATTGCAGTAGGGATTGCTTACGAAGCAGATATTAAAAAGGCGAAAGAGGTTCTTTTTAAAGTGGCAGAGGAAGATGAGGCAAGGCTGCCGGAAGAAGAGGCGGTGGTCTTTGTGGACAGTCTCGGTGATTCTGCAGTAAATATGGGAATTCGTGTCTGGGTGAAAGCAGAGGATTACTGGCCGGCAAAATGGCGACTGACAGAAAATGTCAAATACGCTTTGGATGAGCAGGGAATTTCCATACCGTATCAGCAGATTGATGTACAGATTAAACAATAAAGTGTAGAAAGACATTGACATACACAAACTGTAGTTGTAATATATAAGAAAACTACACTAAAAAGGAGAAAGTTATGAAAAAAGTAATTGCAAGTTTATTAGTTGTAACGTTGATGTTTAATAGCTTTATACAAGAAGTTAGTGCGGTGGAAACGCAGAGTGGAATTATGGAAACAGAGCACATTTATGTAGACGGTATAGAATATGTGTATCGTGTTAGCACAAATGGAGAAATTGAAATTGAAGCTGTTTCAAAAAATGTAGAGGGAAAACTTACTGTCGATTCCGATGCACAAGCTGTTGCAGAAGTATTGGATGAAAACGGCGATATGAAAGAATATGAAATTGATATTAATGATTTGACAGATAAGAACGTGGATATTGATGTATTTGAAGATGATGGAAAGATAATTGAAGAATATGAAACAATGGAAGAATTATTGGAAGATGCGTATGAATGTCAAACAGCGGCTACAGTGACTGTTACAGTTATTTCGGTATCAACATTGCTGAAAGTACTTCTTTTAATTGCGGCAACGGTGGTTGTGTCTGGAGTTGTATATTATGCAGCAACCACTGTTGCAGAGACGATACAAAACAATAAGAAAAAGCGCAATTTGTATTATAGTGCATATTTAAGAGGAAAAGATGTATATATATCATATAACAAATCAATATCGTTTAAATCTGCAGTTTCAAGAGTAAGATATGGGAAAAGCATATACACATGGACAAGTGCAAATGCAAAAAATGTGGTTTTAGCAACGGGTTTAGGAACAATTCCTAGAGCTGAGATTGATAGTGCCTCCTCAAGGAAAAAAGGATTTGTTTATTACTATCATTGGCACACTAAAAATAGGAATGGGGCACATGCTTGGTTTGGACGACCGTATACTAAATAGGTGTAATGAATGAAGAAACTAGACAGAAGATGCATATGTTTTATTAGCGTAATGATATTGATAATACTATTTTTTGTGATTATGGGGAAAATAGTATTTGTAACAGATCAGGAGTTCTATAATGGTGCGGTAGGAATTATAGATACTTCACTAACTGAACAATATGATAATGTTATATCTAGTTGTGAAGTGACGAATGAAAATAGTATAAGTCATGGTGATTCACTTGTTAGATTTCTACGAGATTGCGGTTATAATGATGTCATATATTACTATTCAGCAGTTAATGAAGAAAATAAAATTACTTCTCAAACCATTTTAAATGGATTAGAGTGGATGAAAGAAAAAGGAATAAAAAGAATAAATTTGAGTGTTAGTACATGTGTATATAATCAGGAGATTGCAAGTTGGATTAAGAACAATCAGGATATACAGATTTATGCCAGTTATTCTAATTTAAAAAATTCTATAGATTATCCGGCAATGTACGAAGATGTTGTAGGTTCTGGATTTTGGGAGAAAATTCCATATAAAGAAAATGATGTTGTATATGAGAGTAATGAGATTATAATTTGTAATCATAAAATACGATATTACAATGGAACATCATATTTATCATTATATACAATGATAACACAATAGGAAGGAAATATAAATGAAAGAAGTTATCCTTAATTGGACCTACCATTATGACAAAATATTATGTCCCGATTTTGTGGCAGGACATTTATCTGACTATCAGATGAAATTTGATGAATGGATAAATCAGCCGGAAAATCAGACAAAGTATCTTGTTAAGATGGAAGATGGAGAAGAATGTTTGTGTTTTGACAGTGATACATTTGTGGATTGGCTCAACGAATGTGTCATTGGGGATGGGGGAAAAGCGGTATTTGTTCAAAGGGAGATTTTAAAGAAAAGAGAAATGAAATTTAAATTGCCTAGTATTAATTTCTGAAAAGACTGAAATCTGAAAAGACTGTTTGCGGGAAAAAATTGACAAAATACGGAAAATATGCTAAATTTATACATGGTGTGAAAAGGCACAGGCTGGAGACAGCAAGAGTTTACATGTATTTTTAGGAGGGTTTCAAGTTATGCAGCAGGGAACTGTAAAATGGTTTAATGCCAAAAAAGGTTATGGATTTATTTCAGATGAGGAAGGAAATGACGTATTCGTACATTTCTCCGCGCTGAACATGGATGGATTCAAAGAGTTAAAAGACGGCGAGAAGGTTGAGTTTGAAGTGACAGAGGGAAGCAAAGGTCCTCAGGCAGCAAATGTGACTCGTATCGCATAAAAGAATATATCTGATGAATACTAACCGAAAGAGGATGTTTGATACATCCTCTTTTTATATATAGAAAATTACTGTAAAGCAAACTCTTTTGTTCATAAAGAGTTTGTGCTATACTTGTACACATACAAAAAATAATGGAGGAAACTATGAAGTTTACAGATTTAAACGCATATGAGATTTTAGAGCAACGTCCTTTGGAGGACTTACATTCCGAAGGATGTATTTTACGTCATAAAAAGAGTGGAGCAAGAATAGCAGTCATTTCCAATGATGATGATAATAAGGTATTTTATGTGGGATTTCGTACTCCGCCGGAGGATTCTACCGGAGTACCGCACATTATTGAGCATACAGTGCTTTGCGGCTCCGAAAAATACCCGGTGAAAGACCCCTTTGTGGAACTGGTAAAGGGCTCTTTAAATACATTTTTAAATGCCATGACTTACCCGGAAAAAACCATTTATCCGGTGGCAAGCTGCAACGACAAGGATTTTCAGAATTTGATGAGTGTCTATATGGATGCGGTGTTCCACCCGAATATTTATAAATATGAGGAAATCTTTAAGCAGGAGGGCTGGCATTATGAATTAGAGGATGAGGAAAGCCCGATTACCATTAATGGCGTGGTTTACAACGAGATGAAAGGGGCATTTTCTTCTGCGGATGATGTGTTACAGAGGCAGATTTTAAATTCGCTGTTCCCGGATACTACCTATAGTAATGAATCCGGCGGTGATCCGGAGTGTATTCCTGATTTAACCTATGAAGAGTACCTTAACTTCCACCGCAGATACTATCATCCATGCAATTCCTATATTTATCTTTATGGAGATATGGATGTGACGGAAAAGCTGCGTTGGATGGATGAAGAATATTTAAGCCATTATGAGAAAATTGAGATTGATTCGGAAATCAGAATGCAGAAACCATTTGAAAAACCGATAGAAATCTGTAAAAAATATCCGATTTCTTCCACTGAAAGTGAAGAGGATAATACCTATCTTTCTTATAATATGGTGATAGGAACGGCATTGGATAAAAAATTATATTTAGCTTTTGATGTACTTGATTATGCGTTAGTGAGTGCACCGGGGGCACCCTTAAAGAAGGCGTTACTTGATGCGGGAATCGGGAAAGATATCAGTGGCGGTTATGACAGCAGTACCATGCAGCCGGTGTTTTCCATTATTGCAAAAAATGCAAACACATCACAGAAAGAACAGTTTTTATCCGTTATTCGTGAAGTATTAGAGCAGCAGGTAAAACAGGGAATCGATAAAAAAGCACTGTTAGCCGGCATCAACGGCTCAGAGTTCCGGTACAGGGAAGCGGATTTTGGACAGTTCCCGAAGGGACTGCTTTACGGAATACAGTGCCTTGACAGCTGGCTTTATGATGATATGCAGCCCTTCATGCACTTAGAGGCAGTGGAAACCTACCGTTTCTTAAAGGAGCAGGTAAAAACAGACTATTTTGAACAGTTGATTTCGAAATATCTGTTGGAAAACACTCATGCTTCTGTGGTGATTGTGGAGCCGGAAAAAGGCTTGAATGCAAAAAAAGAAGAAGCATTAGAGAAAAAATTAGCGGCATATAAGGCGAGCCTTTCAAAAGAAGAGTTGCAGCAGCTCGTTGCAGATACAAAGCATTTAAAAGAGTATCAGGAGGAACCGTCTCCGAAGGAGGATTTAGAGAAAATCCCGATGTTAGAGCGAAAGGATATCAAGCGGGAGGCAGCACCTTTATATAATGAGAAAAAAGTTAGCAATGGAACGACGATTGTTCATCACAGTATGTTTTCAAACGGCATTGCCTACCTTAGACTGCTCTTTGATATCCGGGATTTTGCGGTGGAGGATTTACCTTATGTAGGACTGTTAAAATCTGTGCTTGGATTTGTAGATACAAAAAATTATGACTATGCTAATCTGGCAAATGAGATTAATATTCATACCGGAGGAATTGCTGGCAGCTTTAGTGTTTATCCTCACATGGAGGGTGAGGATTACATGCAGGTGACCTTTGAGGTAAGAACAAAGGTTTTGATGGAAGAACTGCCGGAAGCGGTGAAACTGGTAGGAGAGATTATCAGAGATTCTAAGATTTCCGATGAAAAGCGTCTGCAGGAAATTTTAGGACAGTTAAAGTCCAGATTACAGGCAGCGTTAAGTGGTTCCGGTCATTCTGCTGCATCTTTGCGTGCGATGTCTTATTTTTCAAGACCGGCATATTATCAGGATGCCACAGCCGGAATTTTATTCTACCAGATGATTGCAGATGTGGAAGAACACTTTGATGAGAAGAAGACAGCATTGATTGCGAAATTAGAGGAATTGGTAGAAAGAATTTTTACTCCTGACCGTATGACAGTAAGTGTTACCTGTGAGGAAAAGGATTACGGAAAGGTGGAACAGGAAATCGGGCACTTAAAAGAATACCTTTATCCGGTAAAAGAAACGGGCAAGCGTGTCTTACCGAAGCTTTCTTTTGAGAAGAAAAATGAGGGATTTATGGATGCTTCCCAGGTACAGTATGTGGCGAGAGCTGGAAACTTTGCACGTCACGGTTATTCCTATCACGGTGCGTTGCGCATTTTGAAGGTTATCATGGGATATGATTATCTTTGGATTAATATCCGTGTCAAAGGTGGTGCTTATGGATGTATGAATTCCTATATGAGAAACGGAGATACCTATTTTGTCTCTTACCGTGACCCGAACTTAGAGAAAACCAATGAAGTTTACGACCATATCCCTGAATATTTAGAGAACTTTACAGCGGATGAGCGTGATATGACAAAATATATTATCGGAACCATTAGCGATATGGATACTCCAATGAACCCTAACGCGAAAGGCGCCCGTTCCATGACTGCGCTGCTTCAAGGAATTACGATGGAGGATATCCAGAGGGAGCGTGATGAGGTGCTTAATGCTACAGAAGAAAATATTCGTGGACTAAAAGACATGATTTCTTCTGTCCTAGAGGAGAAGAACCTCTGTGTCATCGGAAATGAAGAGTGTTTAGAGAACCAGAAACAGATGTTTACACAACTGAAAAATCTGTATTAGAAACGGAGGATACATGAACGAAAGTTTTAAATCGGGATTTGTTACCATAATCGGACGTCCGAATGTGGGAAAATCAACCTTAATGAACCATTTAATTGGGCAGAAAATTGCGATTACTTCCAATAAGCCGCAGACGACAAGAAACCGTATTCAGACGGTTTACACGGATATGGAGCGGGGGCAGATTGTCTTTCTAGACACCCCCGGTATTCATCAGGCCAAAAATAAGTTAGGGGAATACATGGTAAATGTGGCAGAGCATACCTTAGGGGAAGTAGATGTGATTCTCTGGCTGGTGGAGCCTTCTAATTTTATCGGAGCAGGAGAGCAGCATATCATTAAGCAGTTAAAAAAAGTAAAGACGCCGGTGATTCTTGTGATCAATAAAGTAGATATGGTAGAGCGAGATAAGATTTTAGAGTTTATTGACACTTACCGTAAGGTCTATGAGTTTGCAGAAATTGTTCCGGCTTCCGCATTGCGGGGACAGAATCTGGATACGGTACTGGATATGATTTTTAAATATCTGCCTTATGGGCCACAGTTTTATGATGAAGATACCATTACCGACCAGCCGGAGCGTGCCATTGTGGCTGAAATCATTAGGGAGAAGGCACTTCATGCCCTAGATGATGAGATACCTCACGGAATAGCGGTTTACATTGACAGAATGAAGTCGCGGAAGGGTCAGAATATCATAGACATTGATGCTACCATTGTCTGTGAGCGTGATTCCCACAAGGGAATTGTCATCGGGAAAGGGGGAGCGATGTTAAAGAAAATCGGTTCTAATGCCCGTTATGAAATTGAGCGTCTGTTAGAGACGAAGGTGAACCTGAAGCTTTGGGTGAAAGTTAAGAAAGACTGGCGTGACAGTGACTCTATGATTAAAAATTTTGGCTATAATAAGGATGAACTTTAATCTTCCAATTTTTTGCTGGTATAGTAAAAGGCACCATCGGAAATCCTATGAATGAACCATTGATAAGGAACAGAGTATGATACAGGAGGATATGCCGATGGAGGAAGCCTGGATGAAATTTGAAGCAACAGGAAGGGTAACGGATTACCTTAAATTTAAGGGAATAGAAGCAGAAAGTATGCCGGAGCGGTATGGCTCATGTATGGCATTAGGAAAAGAGCAGGATGGGACAGAATATCGTAGTGACCGGAATGGTCTTAAATGTGATGCCGATTGGCGATTATGACAAAAGAATAACACTGCTTACCAAAGAAAGAGGAAAGATTACAGCATTTGCCAGGGGAGCAAGACGCCAGAACAGCCAGCTTTTAGCTGCAACCAATCCTTTTTCTTTTGGCGAATTTGAACTTTTTGAGGGAAGAAGTTCTTATAACATGGTAAAAGCCACCATCCAGAATTATTTCAGGGAACTGGTGACAGATTTAGATGCTACATATTATGGGTTTTATTTTCTGGAATTTGCAGAGTACTACTGCCAGGAGAATAATGATGAACGGGAAATGTTAAAGTTACTATACCAATCCCTTCGGGCATTAGGAAGCAGTGCTTACGATAACAGATTAGTGAGGTGCATTTTTGAACTGAAAGCTATGAGTATTAACGGTGAGGGGCCGAATGTCTTTTCCTGTCTAAAATGTGGGGAAAAACAGAATCTGCATTACTTTTTTACAGAAAAGGGAGGATGCTTTTGTGATTCCTGTGGCAGTGCGGGCACAAACGAGAGCAGAGGAGATAAATTCCTGTTAGAGGAATCCACTCTATATACCATGCAGTATATTATTTCCTCGAAAATTGAGAAACTATATACCTTTTCTGTCAGCGAAAATGTGTTAGAACAGTTGACCTCGGTATTGAAAAGTTACCGGAAACGTTATGTAGACCATCCCTTTAAATCTCTTAAAATTTTAGAGGAACTTCTGCTTTCTGTCTCATAAGTTATTTTGGCAGGGATGGAGCAGAAGAGAATTTTTTTAGCAGTTGAAATCATTATCTGAAAATAGTATAATATCAAAGATTAGCTGAATGGATAAGGAGTGGAAATTTTAAAATGAAGAAATTTATTTGTAGCAGTCTTTGTGTACTGCTTTGTGCAGGAATGCTTGCCGGGTGTGGGACATCGGTTTCTTCAGAGGACAATCTGGTGTATGTGGATAAAAAGGGCGGAGTCATTTCCGTTGATGTGGAAACATTAGATGAAAATTATTATGATGCGTCAGAATTGGAAAATTTTGTCAAAGAAGAGATAGACAGCTATACAGAGGAACATGGAAAGGGAACTGTTTCGCTAGAGAAACTGACGGCAGAGGAAGGCAAGGCGAAACTCACCATGAAATACAAGACAACACAGGATTATAGTGAGTTTAACGGCATTGAACTTTATCAGGGAAAAATCGTAAAAGCATTGGCTGCCGGATATGATTTTAAGGCAGACTTTTTAAAAGTGGAGAATGGCAAAGTGACAGGAAGTGCCACCACGAAGGAAATCTATGCTACCGAGGATTTGAAGGTTGTGATTATAAAGGCAAACAATGATGTACAGGTACCGGGAGATATTTGTTATATTTCCAAAGAAAATGTGGAACTTACAGGAACCGACACCGTTTCTATCCGGGGAACGGATGATTTATTTGAGACGGACGTATATACTTATATTATTTACAAATAGAAGGCGAGGAATTTTTTTATGGAAAAATCAATGGACAAAATCGTAGCATTGGCAAAATCAAGAGGATTTGTATATCCGGGATCTGAGATTTATGGAGGTTTGGCAAATACGTGGGATTACGGAAATCTTGGTGTTGAGTTAAAAAACAATGTGAAACGTGCCTGGTGGCAGAAATTCATCCAGGAGAATCCTTATAACGTTGGTGTGGATTGTGCGATTTTAATGAATCCGCAGACATGGGTTGCTTCCGGTCATTTGGGTGGATTTTCCGATCCGTTAATGGATTGTAAAGAGTGTCACGAGCGTTTCCGTGCAGACAAATTAATCGAAGATTTCGCTGAGGAACATAACATTACATTAGAGGGCTCTGTGGACGGCTGGTCTCAGGAGGATATGAAAAACTTTATTGAAGAGCACCAGATTCCATGCCCTACCTGTGGCAAACATAACTTTACCGATATCCGTCAGTTTAACCTGATGTTTAAGACATTCCAGGGTGTTACGGAGGATGCAAAAAACACGGTATACTTAAGACCGGAGACAGCACAGGGTATCTTTGTTAATTTTAAAAATGTACAGAGAACTTCCCGTAAGAAGATTCCTTTCGGTATCGGGCAGATTGGTAAATCCTTCCGTAACGAGATTACACCGGGTAACTTTACCTTCCGTACCAGAGAGTTTGAGCAGATGGAGTTAGAATTTTTCTGTGAGCCGGGTACAGACTTAGAGTGGTTCGGGTACTGGAGAGGTTTCTGCCGTGACTGGTTACTGACATTAGGTATTAAGGAAGATGAAATGCGTCTCCGTGATCATTCTCCTGAGGAACTTTGTTTCTACAGTAAGGGAACAACGGATATTGAGTTCTTATTCCCATTTGGCTGGGGTGAGCTTTGGGGTATCGCTGATAGAACTGATTACGATTTGAATCAGCATCAGAATACTTCCGGACAGGATTTGACTTACTTTGATGACGAGAAGAACGAGAGATATGTGCCATATGTCATCGAACCTTCTTTAGGAGCTGACCGTGTGGTATTGGCATTCTTATGTGCAGCATATGACGAGGAGAACATCGGAACCGAGGAAAAACCGGATATGAGAACCGTGCTTCATTTCCATCCGGCACTTGCTCCGGTAAAAATCGGTGTGCTTCCGCTGTCTAAGAAGTTGAACGAGGGAGCAGAAAAAGTATTTGCACAGCTCTCAAAGAAATATAACTGCGAGTTTGACGACAGAGGAAACATCGGAAAACGTTACAGAAGACAGGATGAGATTGGTACTCCGTTCTGTGTGACTTATGATTTTGAGTCTGAGACAGATGGTGCAGTTACTGTCCGTGATCGTGACACGATGGAGCAGGAGAGAATCAAGATTGAAGAATTAGATGCTTATTTTGCAAAGAAATTTGAGTGGTAAGACATAACAGATTTCAAATTGTGAGAGATAGCAGAGTTATGAGCCGGAGGTAAGACGGGGTGGAGAGTATTCATTTCATATGGCTTATGCTAAGGCATTTCGGATTATATAGGGAAAATGAGAAGAAGTCCTGCAGGAATAAATGTGTTTCTGCAGGATTTTTTATGGCGTTTCACATACTGAAACTGAATTTCAAATTGTGGAATTGTCACAAAAAATTATCAAAAACAACGAAAAAAATTGTTGCCATTATGCAAAAATGTGATAAAATAAATATGTGCGTTTTAGGGAGATGCACATAATGTCGAATAATTACAGGATTCTCAAAAGAGATGCTGTAGTTACATAGTAAGTAAAAGTTTAGGAGGAATTATTAAAATGGCAAACAAATGGGTGTATATGTTTAGTGAAGGCAATATGACCATGCGTAATCTGCTCGGTGGTAAAGGTGCTAACCTTGCAGAGATGACAGATATTGGTCTTCCTGTACCACAGGGCTTCACCATCACAACAGAGGCTTGTACTCAGTATTATGAGGATGGACGCAAGATTAATGACGAAATCATGTCACAGGCTATGGAAGGCGTAAAGAAAATGGAAGAGATTAACGGCAAAAAGTTCGGAGATCTCAAGAATCCTTTATTAGTTTCCGTTCGTTCCGGAGCAAGAGCTTCTATGCCTGGTATGATGGATACCATTCTTAACCTGGGTCTGAATGATGAAGTAGTTGCAGCTATGATTGCCGGAAACCCAGATCCAAAGTTTGAACGTTTTGTATATGATTCATATAGACGTTTCATCCAGATGTTCTCTGACGTAGTTATGGAAGTTGGTAAGAAATATTTTGAGCAGCTTATCGACAAGATGAAAGAAGAAAAAGGCGTTCAGTATGACGTTGATCTTACAGCAGCTGATTTAAAAGAGTTAGCAGAGCAGTTTAAGGCTGAATACAAGAAACAGTTGGGAGAAGATTTCCCATCCGATCCTGTACAGCAGTTAAAATTAGCTATCGAGGCTGTATTCCGTTCTTGGGACAACCCACGTGCTAATGTATATCGTCGTGATAATGATATTCCATATTCTTGGGGAACAGCAGTTAACGTAATGCCAATGGTATTCGGTAACTTAAATGATGAGTCTGGTACAGGTGTTGCATTTACACGTGACCCGGCTACTGGTGAGAAGAAACTTATGGGTGAGTTCCTTAAGAATGCACAGGGTGAGGACGTAGTTGCCGGTGTTCGTACACCAATGCCAATCGCTCAGATGGAACAGGAATTCCCAGAAGCATATGCAGAATTTGTTAAGGTATGTGAGATTCTTGAGAACCACTACCATGATATGCAGGACATGGAGTTCACTGTAGAAAACAAGAAACTTTATATGTTACAGTGCCGTAACGGAAAGAGAACAGCTCAGGCTGCTTTAAAAATTGCTTGTGACCTTGTTGATGAAGGACATAAGACAGAAGCAGAAGCAGTTGCTATGATTGATCCTCGTAACTTAGATACACTGTTACATCCACAGTTTGACGCTGCTGCATTAAAGGCTGCTACTCCACTTGGAAAAGGTCTTGGAGCATCTCCGGGAGCTGCTTGTGGTAAGGTTGTTTTCACAGCTGATGATGCTGAGGCTTGGGCTGCAAGAGGAGAGAAAGTCGTATTAGTACGTCTTGAGACATCTCCGGAAGATATCACAGGTATGAAAGCTGCTCAGGGTATCTTAACAGTTCGTGGTGGTATGACTTCCCACGCAGCCGTTGTTGCACGTGGTATGGGTACCTGCTGTGTATCCGGTTGCGGTGACATCGCTATGGATGAAGAAAACAAGAAATTTACCTTAGCTGGACAGACATTTACAGAAGGATCTGAGATTTCTATTGATGGTACAACAGGTAATATCTATGCCGGACTTATCCCGACGGTTGATGCTTCTATCGCAGGTGAGTTCGGAAGAGTTATGGCATGGGCTGACAAATACAGAACCTTAAAGGTTCGTACCAATGCAGATACTCCTGCAGATGCAAAGAAAGCTCGTGAGCTTGGTGCAGAAGGTATCGGTCTTTGCCGTACAGAGCATATGTTCTTTGAAGAGGACAGAATTGCAGCATTCCGTGAGATGATTTGTGCTGATACTGTTGAAGAAAGAGAAGCAGCATTAGAGAAAATCTTACCATATCAGCAGGGAGACTTCGAGGCATTATATGAAGCATTAGAGGGTAACCCAGTTACCATCCGTTTCTTAGATCCGCCTCTTCACGAGTTCGTTCCTACTGAGGAAGCAGATATTGAGAAACTTGCAAAGGCTCAGGGTAAATCTGTAGAGACCATTAAAAATATTATTGCAGGACTCCATGAGTTCAACCCAATGATGGGTCACAGAGGATGCCGTCTTGCAGTTACCTATCCGGAAATTGCTAAGATGCAGACAAAAGCTGTTATCCGTGCAGCAATCAATGTTCAGAAGAAACATTCTGACTGGACTGTAAAACCGGAAATTATGATTCCATTAGTATGTGAAGTCAAAGAGTTAAAATATGTAAAGAAAGTTGTTGTAGAGACTGCTGACGCTGAAATCGCAGCAGCAGGTGTGAAACTTGGGTACGAAGTAGGTACTATGATTGAGATTCCAAGAGCAGCTCTTACTGCTGATGAAATCGCAACAGAGGCTGATTTCTTCTGCTTCGGTACGAACGATTTGACTCAGATGACATTCGGTTTCTCCCGTGATGATGCAGGTAAGTTCTTAAATGCTTACTATGACACCAAGATTTTTGAAAACGATCCATTTGCAAAATTAGACCAGAACGGTGTTGGTAAATTAATGGAGACAGCAATCAAACTTGGTAAACCGGTAAATCCGAAACTTCATGTTGGAATTTGTGGAGAGCACGGTGGAGATCCTTCTTCTGTAGAGTTCTGCCACAAGATTGGTTTAGATTATGTATCCTGCTCACCGTTCCGTGTGCCAATTGCAAGATTAGCAGCAGCACAGGCTGCAATTGCCAATGCAGGAAAGTAGAAGAGCGTAAATATTTTTACTTCACAACGCTGATTGTTACAAGGGATGATGTGAATGAGTACATGAAATGTCATGCTGAGTACACGAAAGCGAACCGATTTAAAGATATTGTTTGCAAAATCTATATATAACTCGAAAGGGAAGCGTAATGCTTCCCTTTCTTATATCTCTCGATTAGGACTAAATCCTTAAAGCTATGGCTTAAAAAGGACTTAGTCCTTTTTTATATGCAAAATAAAAATTTTTTTAAGGAGGTTCACTATGATCAGTACAGCGTTAGGAGCAGAAAACAAAAAGAAACAG
>JAQXGQ010000105.1 GCA_029006795.1 Clostridiales bacterium
AGCATCCTTGTGAAAAAATACGAAGCATAGGAGGGGCAGAGATGTCGGTATTAACAACCAAACAGATTATGGAAATTATTCCTCATCGTCAGCCGTTTCTTCTGATTGACACAGTGGAGGAATTAGAGCCGGGGGTTCGGGCAGTGGCGAAAAAGTGTGTCAGCTACAATGAACCTTACTTTGCCGGACATTTTCCGGGAGAACCGGTAATGCCGGGAGTATTAATTATAGAAGCATTAGCACAAACCGGAGCGGTGGCAATCCTTAGAATGGAGGAAAACCGCGGAAAAACTGCTTACTTTGCAGGAATTAACTCTGCAAAATTCAAACAGAAAGTCGTTCCGGGTGACGTATTGACTTTAGAAACCGAGATTATTAAACAGAAAGGTCCTATCGGTGTGGGAAGTGCCACCGCCAAAGTGGATGGAAAGGTAGTCTGCAAAGCAGAACTGACCTTTGCTATCGGTTAAGAAAGGAAAGAGTTATGGCAGGATTATTTAAAAAGAAATCCCAGGGGTGGATTACTCTTGGCGGAAATAAAGAGACAGAAGAAGTAAAGGAACAGGCAGCGCAGCTAGAACAGCCACAGAAACCGACGACTATCGTCTGTCCGGCTTGCGGAAAAGAGATTGACAGTAAAGAGGCAAAGAAAAATAAATATGTCTGTTATGAGTGTGGCAGCTATTTCCGTGTCCGTACCAAAAACAGAATCCGTATGGTGGCTGACAAAGAGAGTTTTGAGCCATGGTTTGAAGACTTAGAAGAGGCAAATCCTTTGGATTTCCCGGAGTACGAAACGAAAGTAGCAGCTGCAAAAGAAAAAACGGGACTGCATGAAGCCGTGACAGTGGGACGTTGTAAAATTTACGGAGAAGATACGGTACTCGGTGTCTGCGATGCCAGATTCTTAATGAGCAGCATGGGGCATGTGGTAGGAGAAAAAATTGCCCGTGCGGTAGAACGTGCTACAGAGTTAAAACTTCCGGTAATTTTATTCTGCTGTTCCGGTGGAGCCAGAATGCAGGAAGGTATCATTTCCTTAATGCAGATGGCAAAAACTTCTGCAGCTTTAAAACGTCATTCCGATGCAGGACTTTTATATGTGCCGGTACTTACCGATCCGACAACGGGTGGTGTGACGGCCAGTTTCGCTATGTTAGGTGACATCATTTTAGCAGAACCCGGAGCATTAATCGGTTTTGCAGGCCCACGTGTCATTGAGCAGACCATCGGTGAGAAATTGCCGGAAGGATTCCAGAGAGCAGAGTTTCAGTTAGAGCATGGTTTTGTGGATGCAGTTGTAGAGAGAAAAGATTTGAAAATGACCTTATTCCAGATTTTGAAACTGCATCATAAGACGGAAGGCTACGCTAATTTTGATCCGCTGCGCAGTGATGATTGTTATGAACCGACCGAACTGATGAAAGAACGCCAGGCAAAATCCCAGCCGCTTTCTGCGTGGGAAAAAGTAAAGGCAGCAAGACAGGTAGACCGTTGTGCTTCTGTTGATTATATGGATGCAATTTTTGACGGATTTATGGAATTGCATGGAGACAGACAGTTCCGTGATGATTCGGCTATCGTAGGTGGTATTGCCTATTTAGATGGACAGCCGGTGACTGTTATCGGTATTCATAAAGGAAAAGATTTAAAAGACTGTGCAAAGCATAATTATGGTATGCCTTCACCGGAGGGATATAGAAAAGCACTTCGTCTGATGAAGCAGGCAGAAAAATTTAACCGTCCAATTATCACGTTTGTAAATACATCGGGAGCATTTCCGGGGAAAGAAGCGGAAGAACGTGGACAGGGAGAGGCAATTGCCCGTAATTTATATGAAATGTCAGCATTAAAGGTGCCGGTACTCTGCCTTATGATTGGAGAAGGCGGCAGCGGTGGTGCTCTGGCATTGGCAGTGGGAAATGAAGTATGGATGATGGAAAATGCAACCTACTCTATCTTATCGCCGGAAGGTTTTGCATCTATCTTATGGAAAGATGGAAAACGCGCAAAAGAAGCAAGCGAGGTAATGAAAATTACAGCACAGGATTTGAAAGCGCTTAATGTAGTGGAAAAGATTATTCCGGAATACGGTATGGCAGACGAGGCAGCCTGCGAGTCTATTTCCAGATTTATGAAAGGTCATATGAAGGAGTTCTTAAAGAAACAGAACGGAAAGACCGGTGAAGAATTAGCAGCAGAGCGCTACGCACGTTTCCGGGCATTTTAATCAATATTGGCAGATGCCGTTAGCATATAAAACAGGAGTTTTTAAGATGAATATAAAAATAATCGGAACCGGTAGTGCGGTTCCAAAACTTCGGGTAACGAATGATGACTTAAGTAAAATGATGGATACTTCCGATGAATGGATAAAAAGCCGTACCGGAATAGAGGCACGTCATATTGCTGTGGAGGAAACCACTACAAGCCTTGCTGTGGAAGCATCCCAAAAGGCACTGCAGATGGCAGGAATCTCGGCAGAAGAAGTGGATTTAATCATAGCGGCTACCGTAACACCGGATAAGTTTTTCCCGAATCTTTCTTGTGAGGTGCAGAGTGCTATCGGTGCAGACAAAGCGGTAGCATTTGATATCAGTGCGGCATGTTCCGGTTTCCTCTTTGCATTAGATACGGCAGAGAGATATCTGAGACAGGGTGGTTATAAAAAGGCTCTTGTTATGGGTGCCGAAACCTTATCAAAAATCATGGATTGGGATGACAGAAGTACCTGTGTTCTCTTCGGAGACGGTGCCGGAGCAGCGGTGTTATCTGCGGAAGAGGGAGAAGGAGCAGGCATTCTTAGCATGGTACAGGGTTCTGACGGCGGCAGAGGTATGGTATTAAATTGCAGCAACCGTCCGGTAAACAATCCTTTTGTAAAAAATGACGCTGCACTTTCCTACACCAGTATGAATGGGCAGGAAGTATATAAATTTGCAGTAAAGACAGTACCGAATGCCATTACAAAGGCGGTAGAAGCAGCGGGATGTTCTTTAGATGAGATTGATTTATTTATTCTTCATCAGGCAAATTACCGCATCATTGAATCGGTTGCAAAGAGATTACATCAGCCTATGGAAAAATTCCCCACAAACCTGCAGGAATGTGGAAATATTTCCGCTGCCAGTGTACCGATTTTACTTGATAATATGAATAATCATGGTAGAATAGTTGAGGGAAATAAGATTGTTTTGGCAGGATTTGGAGCAGGACTGACCTGGGGAGCAACGGTTCTGGTTTGGTAGCATTTGTGTACTTTTTCCGGTGGATATTGTTTGTTCATCGGGGAGCCAAGTGGCAGCAATGAATTACTATCCGCCACGAATAGGAGTATAATGAATGACAACAGATGAAACATTAAATACGTTATTGGTGAGAATATTTAAAGATATTATGGAGATTGAAGGCAGGTGCCTTGTTACAGATGAGTTTGTCGATCTCACCTATAATGATTTCCATATCATCGAAGCGATTGGAACGGCAGAACCGAAAAGTATGAGTACGGTGGCAAAACTGATGAAGGTAACTACCGGTACACTTACAAAGGCGATGGATGGTCTTACCGAAAAAGGTTATGTCATAAGAGAACGCAGCAAGCAGGATAAGCGTGTGGTGTGGGTTTATCTCACTGATAAAGGAAAGGCAGCATATAAGCACCACGAAGAGTTTCACTGGCGTATGATTGACCATGTCAAAGATGGGCTTGGAGATCAGGAGATTACGGTACTGATTTATTCCCTGGCAAAATTAGTTGACTTTTTCCAGCAGGTGTATGAACCAGAGAATGAACAGGAGGAAGGCAAATGAGCAGAATAAGTGCAGGGAAGAATGCGTGGGCATTATTTTTATTGCTGTTGTCAGGTATCGTGCTAGGTGGATTTATAGGGACGCTTGTGGCAGATATTCCGTTCTTAAGCTGGCTGAATTATGGACAGAGTTTTGGATTAGAGAATCCGGTGGTGTTAGACCTTGGAATTTTAGTGCTTACTTTTGGTCTGTCTATCCGTATTACGGTAGCCAGTATTATCGGTGTTTTGATTGCAATTTTAATTTATCGTTTGATTTAGGGAAAGACCGCAGAAGGCGGTCTTTTTCGATTTGCGCGAGTAGCGAGGAAAATCGAGTGTTTGCATGAAGAATTGACGAGCACCGCGATAACTTGTTTATAGGCTTAAGGCGTCAAAAGAAGCTGAATATAAAGGTTCATTTCTATGAGACTTTATCAATTTAGCGAAATAAAGAAAAAAACGTTGCAAGTCGATTGATTTTATAATAAAATAAGTATGCTGATGTAAACATTTCAGAGGGCAGTGCTTTCTGGGAAGGGATTTCGGTAGACACCGGATATCCGAATATATTAATGAAATAAGGAGAATACAAGAATGGGATACGTTGATGAAGTACTCGCAAAAGTAAAAGAAAAAAATGCTTCTGAACCTGAGTTTTTACAGGCTGCAGAAGAGGTACTGGAGTCTTTAAGACCGGTAATTGATGCAAATGAGGCTGTATACAGAAAAGAGGCTTTATTAGAGAGACTTGTTGAGCCTGACAGACAGTTTAAATTCCGTGTACCGTGGGTAGATGACAAGGGTCAGGTACAGGTAAATACAGGATACAGAGTACAGTTTAACAATGCGATTGGACCATACAAGGGTGGTTTGCGTTTACATCCATCTGTAAATATTGGTATCATCAAATTCTTAGGATTTGAGCAGATTTTCAAAAATTCCTTAACAGGTCTGCCAATCGGTGGTGGTAAAGGTGGTTCTGACTTTGACCCGAAGGGTAAATCTGACAGAGAGGTTATGGCATTCTGCCAGAGCTTTATGACAGAGCTTTGCAAATACATCGGAGCAGATGTGGATGTTCCTGCCGGAGATATCGGTACTGGCGCAAGAGAGATTGGTTATATGTACGGACAGTACAAGAGAATCCGTGGAACTTATGAAGGTGTTTTAACAGGAAAAGGTCTTACATACGGCGGTTCCCTTGCAAGAACAGAAGCAACCGGTTATGGTTTATTATACATTACACAGGAATTAATGAAATGCCACGGTGAGTCTATGGAAGGCAAGACCGTTGTTGTATCCGGTGCAGGAAACGTAGCTATTTACGCTATCCAGAAAGCACAGCAGAGGGGTGCAAAGGTTGTTACCTGTTCTGACTCTACCGGATGGATTTATGATCCGGAAGGAATTGATGTAGAGTTATTAAAAGAAGTGAAAGAAGTAAAACGTGCACGTTTAACTGAGTATGCTGCTGCAAGAAAGAGCGCAGAATACCATGAGGGACGTGGCGTATGGCAGATTAAATGTGACATTGCTCTTCCATGTGCAACCCAGAATGAGTTATTAATTGATGATGCAAAACAGTTAGTAGCTAACGGATGTAAAGCAGTCTGCGAAGGTGCAAACATGCCTACTACTTTAGATGCAACCAAGTACTTACAGGAGAACGGCGTATGGTTCATCTGTGGTAAAGCATCCAATGCAGGTGGTGTTGCTACTTCTGCACTTGAGATGACACAGAACAGCGAGCGTTTAAGCTGGACATTCGAAGAGGTTGACTCTAAATTACAGCAGATTATGGTTAATATCTACCACAACATCGATGATGCTGCAAAACGTTATGGCATGGAGGGTAACTATGTTGCCGGTGCAAACATTGCAGGATTTGAGAAAGTTGCAAATGCTATGTTAGCTCAGGGTGTTTGCTAATTAAGAATTTCTAAGATAAAGATTATATGGAGAAGTCCTGTAAACCCAGTGTTTATGGGACTTTTCTTTATGTATTGATAAGACATGCGAATTGTCAGAATATTCATAAATAGAAGATAATTTACGTTATTTTGAGGTCGTTATATACACGTGGTACACAAGTGATATACAGGTGGTATACACTTATTTTTACTGATTTTGGATGTTTTTGAAGCATTTCCATCCGGTGCTTATCAAGATGATTCAGGCTGAATATGAGTGTAATGTTTATCTTCAGAAACATCATAAGTGTATCCAGCAATCAGTCTCGATTTATTGTTTTATATCTTGTTCACTTCTGCAAGAAGTTCTTCTAAAGTCTTATGGGTGTAAGTTCCTTTAGTGGTGTCGTTCTTCATACTGTGTCCCATAATCAATTTGATACATACGTCATTTGCTCCGGC
>JAQXGQ010000106.1 GCA_029006795.1 Clostridiales bacterium
TTCAAATATATTTAAAAAGATTGGTGTAACTGATAGAACACAGGCAGCCGTCTTTGCTATTCGTAATAACTTAATTACAATTTAATTAAAAAAGAGGAATGTTTCACGTGAAACATTCCTCTTTTTTAATTTTATAGGAAAAACCTTGCTGAATTAACGCGATAAAGTATACGCCTTTCCTATAAAATAAAAAGCACTCCGTGCGGGATGCGCACGGTTGTGGAAAGGAAAGATATGCTACGCATACCACAACCGGCGCGCAAAGTGAACAAGCCCCTCAAAGATTGAGAGGAAGGGGAGTTGAGAGTGGGCTTGCCCACTTTGTTCCAATCAGTTTCCCGAGTACAAAAAAGAGGAGAGAAATATTATGAAGAGATGGAAAAACAGTTTGAAGAAAGTAACATCAGCAATTTTGATTGCAGCAATGACAATGGGACTTATGGCATGTGGCAGCGGCGGTTCATCCTCCGGCGGCGGAGATACCATTAAGGTTGGATTTATGAGTGACCAGTCAGGAGACAATGCACTGACCTGTAACGTAGAGGCATTTCAATTAGCAGTAGATGAAATCAACGAGGAAGGAGGAATTCTCGGAAAACAGATTGAGCCGATTATCGTAGACGGACAGAGTGATACACAGCGATATCAGAACTTAGCAAAGGAGCTGATATTAGAAGATGAGTGCGACGTCGTATTCCAGGACGGAACCAGTGCAAACCGTGAAGCAATCCGTTCCACTTTCGAGGAAAATAAGAAACTATTAATTTATCCAACCTTTTATGAAGGCGGCGTAGCAAGCAGATATTGTATTTGTACAGGTACAGGTCCTGAGCAGACCATTCTCCCATTGATGCAGTACATCAAGGACAACGGAGTCGGATCTAAAGTATATATTCTCGCAGCAGATTATAACTATGGACAGATTTCTGCACAGTGGGTACAGGAATATTGTAAACAGCTTGGACTTGAAGTCGTAGAAACAGAATTTTCACCGTTAGGTACTTCCCAGTTCAGCAGTTCCATCAGTAAGATTGAGCAGTCCGGCGCAGACATCGTATACACCCTGTTAGTAGGTGCAGCGCAGTGTTCTTTCTTTGACCAGTGGGTAAGTGCAGATGTAGAAGGCGTGGAATTAGCGTCCACCTGTAACATTGCATATTCTTATGAGCAGAAAAAAGTTGCAGCACCGGGACTTTCCGGTATGTTATCCGCAGCAAACTTCTTTGAGGACATGGACACAGATAAAGCAAAGAAATTCGTAACAGATTTCCGTGCAAAATATCCGGATGAGGCATGTATTACTAACCAGGCAGAAGCGGTATACGCATCTGTATATTTGTGGAAAGCAGCTGTAGAGAAAGCAGGAACTGCAGAGACAGAAGCCGTTATTGATGCTTTTGATACAGACGAAATCAGTGTGGATGCACCTTCAGGAACCATGAAGGTGGATGGATCAACCCATCAGGCAGTGCTTACTGTAACAATCGTGGAGGTACAGGATGACCATTCTTTAAAGACATTACAGACGACCTCTGATATTGAGCCTACTTATTTGAAAGACCTCGGAATTGATATCAGAAAAGAGGATCCGCAGACACAGTATTCACCATTAGAGAATGGAACTGGTAACTAAGAGAAAGAAATAAATGTGTAACAAGTAAGTAAATGAAATGTGCTGCCGGAAAGACAAAAAAGTCCTTCGACAGCACATTTCATTCCCTAAGGGGAGAAAGAGGTGATGATATGTTTGGAGATATCTTTGCATATGTTTATCAGTTTATTGACAGCTTTGCCTTTCTGGTTCTTGCAGCACTGGGTATGGCAATTATCTATGGAATGATGGGCATTACCAACATGGCACAGGGAGAACTTATTATGATTGGTGCTTATGTGACGGATATCATGGTATGTAATCTCGGAATGCCGTTAGTTGTGGGAGTAATCATCGGAACAATTTTACCGGATTTGTAGGACTTGTGATGGATCGACTGATTGTAAAAAGACTTTACGACAGACCGCTTGATTCTGTTGTGGCGACCTGGGGGCTTAGTATAGCACTGGCGCAGCTTATTTATATTATTTTCGGGCCGAGTATGACGGGTGTTAGTATTCCTCTCGGTTCCTTCAAAGTAGCAGGACGCTCCTATTCCTATTATAGGCTGCTTCTGGTAGCGATTGCATTAATTTTGATTTTGATTACCTTTTTGGTGTTTAAGTATACAAAATTCGGACTTCATTCAAGAGCAACGATGCAGAACCGCGAAATTGCCAATAGTCTTGGCGTCAATGCAAATAAGATGAATGCGGGAACCTTTATGCTTGGTTCTGCATTGGCCGGTCTTTGTGGTGGATTGTATCTTCCTACCATGTCCCTAACGCCAAGCTATGGCGAGAGCTTTCTGGTGCAGAGCTTCGTAACCGTATTAGTAGGTGGTTCAGATCCGCTTCTTGGAACAGTACTTGCTGGAGGTGGACTTGGTATTGTTCAGAGTATTCTTAATATGAAATTCAATACCTTTTATGGAAAAATCGGTATTCTTCTTATGGCAATATTGTTTATTCGTATTCTTCCAAATGGATTCTCAGGATACTTTAATGAGGTTCGCTTAAAGATGAAATTGAAAAAAGATGACGGAAAGGCAGGAGATTTTATGAAAAAGACCATAAGAATTGGTGTCGGGGGACCGGTTGGCTCCGGTAAGACGGCACTTATTGAAAAATTATGTAAAAGATTGTCTGACAGTTACAGCATCGGTGTCGTGACAAATGATATTTATACGAAGGAAGACCAGAAAATCTTAACCCGTGCAAATGCGCTGCCACCAGAAAGAATTATCGGTGTGGAGACAGGAGGCTGTCCCCATACGGCGGTCAGGGAAGATATTTCCATGAATCTGGATGCGGTGGAGGAACTGATGGAGCGTTTCCCGGATTTGGAACTTATTTTTATTGAAAGCGGCGGGGATAATCTTGCGGCAACCTTTAGCCCTAAGTTAGTAGATGGATTGATTTTTGTCATTGATGTGGGGGAAGGGGAGAAAAACCCTATGTGTTTACAAACCTTTTTAAATGGTGATAAAGCCGGAGGAGACGGATGTGAAAAACCTGCAGTGTATGAGGGAATATCTGTATGCTGCTACAGTTTATGCTTATGCAGATGCCTGTACGGAGGAGCTTGTGGATGTTCTCGTAAAAGAAGGAACGCAATATGCGGACGGTTTACTTGGTGCCAGTCTTGTGAGTGAAAAACTGGTGGCAGTCAAAATCTTAGGCAGCCATGCCTATGCAGTTTTAGAGGAAGTTCAAAAAGTCTGGGATATTTTGAGAAAGAAAATACTGAATAAAGAAGCGGTGCGGGTGAGGAAATTTTAGTATTAGTTTTCCTTGCAGGAAGTGTAAATTCTGTTATAATAAAGAAAAGACAATTAATGAAAAATGTCGGTGATTGTCTGATAAGGATTTCCCAATAAGAGAAAGAATGCTTCTCCTGAATATAGGAGAGGATATAAATGAAAACAAATGAAGATGTAAAAGCAAACAAAAAAGTAAAAGATTCACTTTTTCGATTTTTATTCGGAGAGAATAAGGAAAATGCCATTAGCCTTTATAATGCTGTGAATAATACGGCATATACGGCTGGGGATGGCTTTGAATACACCACTTTAGAAGATGTGGTGTATATGAAAATGAAAAATGATGTATCGTTTGTATTAGGTGTGAATTTAAATCTGTACGAGCATCAGAGTACTTACAATCCCAATATGCCGCTTCGTGGTCTCTTATATTTTGCTGATTTATACCGTCAGATGATAAAGGACAGCGAAAAACTATATGGAAAGAAACTAATCAAAATCCCCATGCCCCAATATATTGTTTTTTATAATGGCTCGGAAAATGATATGGAAGAAGAACGGATAGAGTTAAGATTGTCCGATGCTTTTGAAACAGAGGAGCATACAGGGGGCTACGAATGGACTGCTG
This sequence comes from Clostridiales bacterium, assembly GCA_029006795.1. Lineage (GTDB taxonomy): Bacteria > Bacillota > Clostridia > Lachnospirales > Lachnospiraceae > Roseburia. Next base: position 3,982 of record JAQXGQ010000106.1, read on the forward strand.
TTATGATAAACATCAACAGTGGTCACAATCAGGTATTAATGGAGAAGTGCAGAGTATTGAAAGAATATGCGCTGTTTATTGAAAAAATAAAAACATATGGTAGGACGAATGATTTTAAAACAGCAGTTGATAAAGCGGTTGCTGAGGCTATTAATGAGGATATCCTAAAAGAGTTCTTAGAAAAACATCGGAGGGAGGTTTTTAACATGACGTTAACAGAGTTTGACGAAGCAAAATATGAAAAGATTATCCGTGAGGAAAGTCGAGAAGAAGGGAGAGAAGAAATAATACGAAACTGCTTAAAAAATGGAAAAACCTGCGAGGAGATTGCAGATTTTAATGGTATTCCGCTAGAGGAAGTAAAAGCTGTTGAAGATAAATATCTTCAGCTTTTGAAATAGCAGGGACGGCAGATGTTTTTTCCTGAATAGATGGAGTATAAAAATACCGCCACAGATTTCGTGTGCCGAAAATCTGTGGCGGTATTTTTGCTTTTCTAATGAAAAAGCCTAAATACACGAAGATTATTCTTCGCTGATTGCTCCTGTAGGACAAACGCCTGCGCATGTACCACAGCTAACGCAAGAACCAGCGTCGATAACGAACTGAGAATCTCCCTGAGAAATTGCTCCTACTGGACACTCTGGTTCACATGTACCACAGCTAACGCAAGAATCAGAAATTACGAATGCCATTTGTATTCCCTCCTTAATAAATAGAATCAAGACTCACTATCCCATCGATAGTGTAGCTACCGCTTCGATAGCTTTTATTTATTCTAATACAAAAAAACAGGTATTACAAGTCAAAAACACAAATTTTCGTGTGCTAAAATTAATACATGTTATTATTTATTCCTTACGCTTCCACTGGCAACCAATACACTCCTAGAAAGTGGAAAAATGATAAAGTGTCTTGGAGCGGAAATCATCACCCGGATGCAACACAATGCTTGGAAAATTATCGTGATTGATGGCATCAGGGAAATACTGCGTCTCTAAGCAGACACTGGTGCCCCTCTTGTAGGTGACGCCATTTTTTCCCGGCTGTTCGATAGGTTGGGATGGAACATAAAGCTGCATTCCCGGCATATCGGTAAAACAGGTCATACGAATGCCGCTTTCCTTAGATTGCAGCACTGCCGCTTCTCTTAAACCGGTACCGTTAATGATAAAGTTGTGGTCATAGGTACCGAATTTGTGGAGCTGCTCATAATCGGAGTGCAGAAATTTCCCGATGGTGTGCATGGTACGAAAGTCAAAAGGTGTTCCTGCAACAGGCAGAAATACTCCGGTAGGAGCCTGCGTGTCATCTAATTCTGTAATCATATCTGCGTCAATAAATAACTCATGGTTGTAAATATCTCCACTGCCTTCCCCATTTAAGTTAAAGTAGCCATGGTTAGTGACGTTCAACAATGTATCTGCATCGGTAGATGCTTCATATAAAATAGAAAGTTCGTTGTCATCAGACCAGTTATAGGTAACCGTCAGGGTAAGATTGCCGGGATAGCCTTCTTCTCCATCGGCAGACTGCATGGTCAAAATTAATTTATCATCTTTGAGTTTTGCATCCCAGAATTTAGAAGCATAGCCAATGTTGCCACCATGCAGATGGTTACTTCCACAGTTTGTGGCGAGCTGGTAATCTTTTCCATTTAAGGAAAAACGACCATCTTTGATACGGTTTGCCACACGACCGACAACGGCACCAAGACTGGCATTATCTTTTTCATACCCATCCATTGTGTCAAGACCGAGACAGACATCTCTCATAGTTCCGTCTCTGTCAGGAACGACAATTTTTACAAGACGACAGCCAAAATCAATGACTTCTATATATGCTCCGCTGTTATTTTCTAAATGGTATAGATGAATATTTTCTCCTG
>JAQXGQ010000107.1 GCA_029006795.1 Clostridiales bacterium
TACAGGTACAACCGGTAAGTTTGCAGAATGTATTTGTGGCATTATGCGGAATGGAGGAGTAGTGATGGAAAAGAAAAGTGACACTTCAATGTTAGTGCAGTCTGTGAAAAGAAATATATTGTTTTGGGGAAGACAGGCGGAGAATGTATTTTTGATATTTTTTATTGCCATAGTGTTCTATGGCGTTATGATAGAAGGTATGTATGATATAGAGAGTGGTGAAACTTTTGAAGAAGTGATGGCGAGTGTAAGAACCTATGCGATGATATTCAGTGGAGTTGTACCTTTTATGGTGTTTTCCATTTATGGATTACCCAAAATGGGTATGGTTCTTTCCTTTGGGGCAAGACGTTCTGAGACATTTTTTGGAGTACATTTCATGGTATGGCTGCTAAATATACAAATGATTTTTATTGTTTTGCTATGCAGCATTTTTATGGGAGGAAATTTTGAATGGATAGGGATTTATCTGGCTGCTGTACTGTTGTGTACCGCATTGGGAGAATTTTCAGGCTGTATGGTTTTAAAATTTGGAAATAAAGGTATCTGGATATCCGTGATACTGATGCTGGTGGGTAGTATTGCCAGCGGATTGCTGTTTGCATTTTCCAGAGATACTGATTTCTGGGGAGAAAATGTGGTGAAAAATATGTCACTTGTAGGAATTGCTGTGGGACTTATCTTATATACAGCAGGCACCTTGATATGGAAAAAGTTATTATCGTCCTATGAGGTAAAAATGTAAAATCGGGGGAGAAAGGAAGGATTAGAATATGAAAATCATAGGAAAAATTGCAAAAATTGAGCGAATAAATATTCGGATGATCGCAATTGCTATGGCAGCCACTTATGTAATTGGAATAGGAATAGCTTGTTTTTATGTGAATATTGGACAGGGAAGTTCATATTACATCCCAATTGGAACAGGAATGGCAATGATTATGACAGCGATTATGCAGGTGATTATGAGAGTGGTGACATTTTCAAATAATTTTAATATTGCAGTTTCCATGGGAGTGACAAGGCGTGAATTTCTCATAGGGTATCAGATATTTAACCTGGCAGAACTTGTGGTGTTTACTGTATGTTTTTGGGTACTATATCTCATGGAGGGACTTTTTGCGAGGCTGTGTTTCCCGAAAGAACCAATGATAGAGAATATGAATGTTCTGTTTCAGATAAAAGTGATTGTGCCGTTTCTGTTAGTACTCTGCTGTCTGGAAATATTCGTTGAGGCAGTTACCATGAGATTTGGTGCTAAGGCATGGTGGACTTTGTGGGCATTCTGGATGGCAATGTGTCTTGGTGGTCCGAAATTGCTTGTAAAAGGTGTAAAAGGAATGCTTCCGGCGGGAGTGCAGAAACTGGGAAGCTTGTTAGTGGCAGGAGGTCCTGTACTCTGGGTGTCCTGCAGTGCAGTATTTCTTGTGGTTCTTTTAATTGTTTCATGGAATATTATGAAAAAACAGCAAGTGACAGCATAAGAACTCTGTGATATGATAAAAACAGTGAGTTGGATAGCAACAGCCGGTATGCATACATGGCTGATGCTATTTGGTGAATGTACTTTGTGTTTTTTGTGATACTATATAGACATATGAGAGGGAGACTTATGAGCGAAACATTAGAAAAGTTTAAAGCATTTTTAGAAGAAAAAAATCAGTATGACCATGTGACAACATTGCTTTATTGGGATATGGAAACCGTGACACCGAAGGCAGGGCAGGCAGGTCATGTGGATGCTCTTACCTATTTTTCCACCAAAAGTTTTGAGATGGGGACTTCTAAGGAATTAGGGGAGATGTTAGATACATTAGCAAAACCGGAGGAATTTGAGGCACTTGATGATACCATGAAGTTTATTGTTACCCGTATGAAACGTGATATGGATAAGGATAAGCGAATTCCGAAAGAGCGTTTTGAAGCATTTGTCCGGGCACAGGCAGAGGCAGGAAATGCGTGGAGAGATGCAAAAAATGCTTCCGATTACTCTGTTTTTGCACCTCATTTGAGGAATATGATTGAAATGACGGCAGAGATGGCAGGGTATACCGACCCGGGAAAAGAAGTTTATGACGTACTGTTAGATAAGTATGAGGAGAGCATGGATTCTGCCACCATAGACAGATTGTTTGAGGATTTGAAGAAAGAATTAATCCCTCTGGTAAAACAGATTCTTGCGGCTAAGCAGCCGGATGATACAAAATTTAAAGGAAACTTTGACATCAATGCCCAGAGAGAAGTGCAGCAGCTTCTGCTTGATTATATCGGATTTTCCAGAGAGTCGGGAGCGGTGGGAGAAACGGAACATCCATTTACCTTGAATTTCTGCTCTAAGGATGTGCGTATCAGCAACCATTATCACGAAACAGAGCCGTTAAGTGCCATGTTTTCAGCAATCCATGAAGGCGGTCATGCTATTTTTGAACAGAATGTTAATCCGGAGTATGATAACACGGTAGCGGGAAGTTGTAATTACATGGGAGTTCATGAAAGTCAGTCACGTTTCTATGAAAATATTTTAGGCCGCAATAAAAATTTCTGGCTGCCGATTTACGATAAATTAGGAGAATTGTTACCGCAGTTTAAAGAGATTAGCTTAGACGAATTTTACCGGGAAATCAATCATGTGAGAAACAGTCTGATTCGTACCGAGGCGGATGAAGTGACCTATTGTTTCCATATTATTTTACGATATGAAATCGAGAAAGCTATTTTCCGTGACCATGTGGCAGTGGAGGATTTGCCGGAACTCTGGAATGAGAAAATGAAAGAGTATTTAGGGATTACACCGGGAAACGATGCAGAGGGAATTTTGCAGGATATGCACTGGTCGGACGGTTCCTTTGGATATTTTCCGTCCTATCTGCTGGGAAGTATCTATGACGGTATGTTCTTAGAGACATTAGAGAAAGAGTTAGGCTCTGTGGATAAATTGCTTGCAGCAGGAAAAATCGGTGAGATTACAAAATGGCTCAATGAAAAGATACACTGGTATGGAAGTACCAGAGTACCGAAGGAAGTAATTCAAAACGTGTGCGGAGAAGAAGTTTCCGCAGAACCATTGATTCGCTACTTTAAAAAGAAATACACGGAAATTTATAATTTGTAAAAGAGGGAAAGATGAAACAGGGTATCATTTTTGATATGGATGGCACATTGTGGGATTCAGCAGAAAATGTGGCAAAGTCATGGAATCTTGCAATCAAAGAATTTGGAAAAAGAAAGAATTTGCAGGCACAGGATATGCTGACAACAGACTGCGCAGGGAAAGAAAAAAAGGAGCTTCACACAGAGGATATCCATAACGTCATGGGAAAGACGATGAATGTGATTGCGGATATTCTTTTTTCTAAACTGGGAAAGGAAGAACGCATGGAACTGCTGCAGCTTTGCTGTGGAATGGAAAATGATTATTTGAGAGAGCATGGCGGCATTCTTTATCCGAAATTAGAGGAAACACTATCAAAATTAAAGGAAAATTATCATCTTTATATTGTGAGCAACTGTCAGAAAGGTTATATTGAAGCCTTTTTGGATTACTACCGGTTATGGGATTACTTTGAAGATATAGAGTGTTACGGAAATAATCTGCTGCAAAAAGGGGAGAATATCCGTCTGGTAGCAGAGCGCAACGGACTAGAAAGTGCCGTTTATGTGGGAGACATTCAGGGAGATTATGATGCCAGCAAAAAGGCAGGAGTGGA
>JAQXGQ010000108.1 GCA_029006795.1 Clostridiales bacterium
AGCGGTACATATTTTTCCGCTGGCAATTTATAATGTAGCGGCTACTGCATTTTACTTTTTTCATGCAACTGTTACATGTAAGAAAAAACAATATATGTATATTTATATATCGGCATTAACAGAGGTGCTGTTTCATTCGAGTCTGGCGTCGATTATGCTTGGATGGAACTGGGGTTTTATGATTTATACCATCGTAATGGTGCCGATTGCGTTCTATCTGGCATACACGCTTCCGAAGCATGAAGAAAGTGTCATGTCACCATTAGTTTCATCAGCGATTGTAATGCTGTGTTATATTTTAACCCATGTTATATGTCAAAGGATTGCTCCATTGTATAAGGGCGTATATCCGAATTATATGCCGCTGGCATTTTACTATTTCAATACCATGATAGCATTTGTAATGATGCTTCTTTTTTCGATACTTTTTGCATTGGAAATTCGGTATATGCAGCGCAGATTGGAACAGGAAAATTGTACGTTAGAGGAGGTCGCAAGAATTGATCCTTTGACGCACTTGTTAAACCGGCGCAGTATGAATACATATATGGAGCAGATAGAAAAGGAAGTTGTACAGACGCAGAGACCTTTCTGCGTGATGATGGCGGATATTGATGATTTTAAAAAAATTAATGATACCTATGGGCATGACTGTGGGGATGAAGTTCTGATTGCGATAGCGGATATTATTGCTCATTGTGTGAGGGAGAACGATTATGTCTGTCGATGGGGTGGAGAAGAGATATTGATACTGGTGCAGACGAACTTGGCTTTGGCATCTCAGGTGGCAGAACGGATACGTCAGCAGATAGCTTCAAAAGAGATAGTTCATAATGGGAAAAATGTGCATGTTACCATAACTCTTGGTGTGTCTGAGTATCGGGAAGGAATGAATGTTCGTTCCATGATTGAGGAGGCAGACCAGAATTTGTACAAGGGTAAGAAGAATGGAAAAAATCAGGTGGTAGCATAACTGTTGCACTCTAATTAAAAAAAATTGTCATGTAAAAAAGAATCACTCATACAATATAATAATCAGTACTTGGAGGCATAGGGTGAGTGCGAAAACAAAAATAGTGGTTCTTCATATGAAAGAATTGATTTACACAGCGATCTTCGTGGGGCTTGGAATATTACTTATTATCCTGCTGTTGTTCATGTTTTTGCCGGAAAAAGAAGAAGGGGAGTCAGTACCTACAATGAACTATGTGGCGGGGGTATACACTTCTTCCATTATGTTTAATGACAATACCGTGGATGTGCAGGTAATCGTGGATGAAAACCGTATCAATTCCATTTCTCTGGTCAACTTAGATGAAACGGTAACGACCATGTATCCGTTGATGGAACCGGCGGTGGAAAATATCAGTAAGCAAGTCATTGAGAAACAGTCTACGGAAGGGATTACATATAGCAGTGATAATCAGTATACATCCATTGTGATTTTGAATGCCATTGAAAATGCGCTTTCGAAAGCGCAGGCAGGGGAATAAAAATAAGCGGTCATAACTGACCGCTTATTTTTATTCCTCTGCATCTAATCCATCTACATAATCATTGATGGCATCTAAATTAGCATAGATGGTTTCCATTGGCTTGCTATTCTCATAGGTTCTGTATGCAGAATAACCTGCCCATCCTACAATGGCAATGGCGACAATCCATCCACAGATAACGGCTGTGATATGCTTTCTCTTTTCCTGTGCCATGATTTTTTTCCGGTTTGCTTTTTCTTCTTTATAACGGTCTACTTTTGCCTGACTCATAAAAATCTCCTTTTCACTGCATTTATCGTAGTGTGCAGAAATGAATGCACGTTATGTTTTGTTTCCGCTAAGAAATATCTTTTCTTAATATACCGTATTCTCATTAAAAATGCAATAGAAAAGCACCTTGTCATTTCATAGAAAATTAGGTACAATTAGTGATTAGTGGAACTAAGATTACTATAGAAAAGAGGGAAAACATGAGCCTTGCAGATAAAATTTTTGTAGATATGTGTAAAGATATTTTAGAAAACGGCACCAGCACTGAGGGGGAAAAGGTACGTCCTCACTGGGGGGATGGCAGCAGTGCATACACCATCAAAAAATTTGGTGTGGTAAACCGTTATGATCTTTCTAAAGAGTTTCCGGCGATTACTCTAAGGAAAACTGCAATTAAAACCTGCACGGAAGAGATGCTCTGGATATGGCAGCGTAAGTCCAACAATATCCATGATTTAAATAGTACCGTCTGGGATGAATGGGCAGATGAGAATGGCTCCATCGGAAAGGCATACGGTTATCAGCTAGGTGTGAAACATCAGTACAAAGAGGGGAGGATGGATCAGGTCGACCGTGTCATTTATGATTTGAAAAATAATCCCTTTAGCCGCCGTATTATGACAAACATCTATGTGCATCAGGATTTGCATGAGATGAACTTATATCCCTGTGCTTACAGTATGACTTTTAATGTGACCAGTAAACCGGGGGACGATAAACTAACCTTAAATGCTATTTTAAATCAGCGCTCCCAGGATGTGCTTGCAGCAAACAACTGGAATGTCTGTCAGTATGCTATGCTTATGCACATGTTAGCGCAGGTCTGTGATATGAAAGTGGGGGAACTGGTTCATGTGATTGCGGATGCCCACATTTATGACCGTCATGTACCAATTATTAAAGAACTGATACAAAGAGAACAGCATCCGGCACCTAAGGTAACCTTGAATCCGGATATCAAAGACTTCTATCAGTTTACCACCAAAGACATTACGGTAGAAAACTATGTCACCGGAGAGCAGATAAAAAATATCCCTATTGCAGTGTGAGCGATAAGCGACGAGGATGAAAAGAGATTGTCTGCTGACACTGCTTGCAGTAAGGAAGCAGACAATTTCTTTTCATCAGAGTGCAACGGACACCGAGAAATCTATGATTTGGAGGTGCCTCGTCGCGGAAAAGCGATATTTTTTGGAAATAGAATTTGTCAAGAAGGAGGAAACTATGAATTTAATCGTAGCAGTAGATAAAAATTGGGCAATCGGTAAGAACAACGAGTTGTTAGTGCGCATTCCTGCAGACCAGAAATTCTTTCGGGAGACTACCACGGGAAAGGTTGTGGTGATGGGAAGAAAAACCTTAGAGAGTTTTCCGAACGGACTGCCTTTAAAAAAGAGAACGAATATTGTATTGACCCATGATAAAAATTATAAAGTTCCGGATGCCATCATCGTACATACGATGGAGGAACTGCATGAGGAATTAAAAAAATATGA
>JAQXGQ010000109.1 GCA_029006795.1 Clostridiales bacterium
GTATTAAATTCCATCTCCACGCCGGCAGCAAGCAGATGCTCCTGCAATCTCGAATAAATCTTATATCCCTCTTCCGTTCCTAAATGACGTATCGGACATTCAATCAGTTTCAAGTTGGCATTGATCGCTTTTCTACGGATCTCACGGATTTCCTTCTCCTTATCCACACCATAAACTTTGGTATCTGCACCGAATTTCAAATAAATATCATCCGATTCCTTTAACAGTTCCACCGTCTTATCATAGCCTAAAATTTCCGGCAGATTTCCCCCTACATCCGGTGATAAAGATAATTTTCCATCAGAAAAGGCTCCTGCTCCCGCAAATCCGGTGGTAATAGAGCATGGTTTACACCCTACACAGACTTTGGTATTCCGTTTTGGACAGGTTCTTTTCTCTATCGGACGTCCTTTTTCTATCATCAGAACTTTTAAATCTTTTCTTTTTTCCATCAGTTCGTAAGCACAAAAGATACCGGAAGGCCCGGCACCGATAATAATTACATCATAATTTTTATTCATAAAATACCTCACATTTATGCCTCTACAATCAAAAATCTACCATCCGGAAGCGCGAACACTTCTTCGGCATCTGCTAACTCTTCGTTACTCATACCGGTAATATCTGCTCCCTCATCCTCAAAATATGCCCGGACTTCTTTGATATTTTTGCAGATCACTGCCATACAGTCCTCTAAAAATTTCTCTGCTTCCTCCGGTGTTTCCGCTACGGCTTCTTTCAGCAGCTGTGTCTGATTCGCTAAAAAATATTCGATTACTTTTTTATCATATTGACTCATATTTATTCCCCTCCTGAAAAACCAACTTGTAATTTTCCTACCACAAATACCAGTCTATCCCAAGTCCCTTTAGTTCGCGATAAATGGCTGCAACAGGCAATCCTACCACATTATTATAGTCGCCCTCAATTTTGTCAATATAAATCGCACATTTTCCTTGAATTCCATAGGCTCCTGCCTTATCCATCGGCTCTCCGGTGGCAATATAACGTTCAATCTCCTTCTCGCTCATCTTTCGCATGGTCACAGCAGTTTTCTCAAAAAAAGTGTGTTCTCCCACCTTTCCTGATTTGCTCATTAAAACAAGGGTTACTCCTGTATATACCTCATGGCTTCTGCCGGAAAGCAATGAGAGCATTCTTACCGCATCCGCCTCATCTTTGGGTTTTCCCAAAATCTGATTGTCCACTGACACTACCGTATCAGCTCCAAGTACCATGATATCCTGAGGTGTCATCAGATCTTTATGCTGTTTACCATACTGCTTTAGCATTGCCGCTACCTCCCTTGCCTTCTGTGCCGAAAGTTCCGATACCACTTCATCAGGCAGGGTTTTTGTGATGATTTCTTCCCCCTTCGCCGGGCAGATTTCAAAAGAAATCCCAATCTGTTCTAACAGTTCCCTCCGTCTTGGAGATGCAGATGCTAAGATAATCTGTCCCATTATTTCACTTCCTCCAAAAGAGCTTCTTTCCAATCCGCTTCTTTAAAACCGGGCAAAGCTGCATTTTCTGTAATTAACAGCGGACGTTTCACCAACATGCCGTCAGTGGCAAGAAGCGCATATTTTTCCTCTAAGGTCATAGAAGGAAGTTTGTCCTTTAGCTGCATTTCCTTATAAAGCATTCCGCTGGTATTGAAAAATTTCTTAATATCAAGACCGCTCTTTTCATGCCAGGTTTTCAATTCCTCTGCTGTGGGATTCTGGTCTTTGATATGGCGCTCTTCATAAGAAATATGGTTTTCGTCTAACCATTTTTTTGCTTTCTGGCAGGTACTGCATTTTGGATATTGTATGAATACTATTTTCATAGGAATTTTCCTTTCTTTTAGTTTCGCAAATACTTACTTTAATTATAATTACATATAAGGTTTCTGACAAGCGATACCTATTGTTGTGCACCGTTCTCTGGCAATGGATTATTGCTCTGGAACTAAAATCACCTCTCCTAAACGGAAAGAATATAACAATCGTTCTTTCACCTTCAGACCGCTTTGGGCATAAATACGCTCTAATGCCTCCCCATAAAGACGAAGCTGGGCTGCATAGCGGTCAATAAGTTCCTGCCCGGTTTCTATGCGGTCTGTTTTATAGTCTAATATCACGATGCCGTCTTCTTCTATCCAGAAAGCGTCAATGATACCCTGTATCAATGTCAAATCTTCTGTTTCTTCACTGTCATCAGATGCAATACCATCGTCAAAACCGAATTTTAGCAGTTCCGCTGCGGTAAAGCCCATGACGAAAGGCTTCTCCCGGTAGAGTCTTCCTTTTTCTTCTGCCCTCTTCATGCGTTTTCCAATATCGGAAGCCACAAAATCTTCCACCAGTGAAATTTTTACCAAATCATACATTTCCTTTGTGATTTTTTCCCGAGCAAGCATCTCTTTTATCTGTTCTTCGGCTTTAAGCTCTGATGAAAACTCATAGCATTCCATGACACGATGGACAGCGGTTCCTCTGAGTGCTCCCTGATTTATCTCTTCCTCCGTATTTTCCATTCGTCTGGCAAATCCCGGAACGTAAGGAACGATTTCCTCACTCTTAAAAATAGGAGTCGTCTCCTCCTCTTCCCGCTGCATCATCTCCCTCATAGCACGATGCTTTAGTTCTGACACGGAATATTTGTTTTTCCTTGAAATCTGCTTCTTATAGGCATAGACCTTTGAAAATCCGTTTGACAATTCCTCCACTCTTTTTTTGTCTGCCCCTTCTATTTCCCGGATACAGTCTTCTTTTTCCTGCTGCCGTTTTATGCGGCTTCCTAACTCCTCCACCACCAGTTCTGCCGGGTCGATGAGGGTTATCTGATATTTTTCTCCATAGGATAAAACTGCAGGAAGCACCCAGTCGAGATATCCAGCTGCCCCTTCTCTGGTAAGATATGACAACGGTGTCTCTCTCTTTGCCGAGAGAGCATAGGTACTTAATGCCTCCTTTGCGTCCTTTTTCATGCCGGTTAAAATCAGTTTTTCTTTGGCACGGGTCAAAGCAACATAGAGCACACGGAGTTCTTCCCCGAGATTTTCCAAATCAATCTGCTTTGCGATAGCTTTCTTTGCAATGGTGGGAGATTTGATGCGCTTTTTACCGTCCATGCAGTCAAGTCCCAGACCATATTCCGGGTGCAGTACCATTTTGCTTCTGGTGTCCTGCTTATTAAAATTCTTTCCCATTCCTGCCACAAATACTACTGGAAATTCCAATCCCTTACTCTTGTGAATGCTCATAATCCGCACCACATCCTCGTTTTCCGAGGTCATATCTGCTTCTCCAAAATCCACATCATACTTCCTCAGTTCATCAATGTAGCGGACAAAATGAAACAATCCCTTGTAACTAGTATTTTCGTAGGCAATTGCCTTTTCAATAAGCATCTCTAAATTTGCCCTGCGCCGTTTTCCCGCAGGCATTGCCGCTGCGTAGTCACCGTACCCCGTCTCTTTCAATAATACTTCTATCAGTTCGTGAATCGGTGTGTCTGGTACTATCGCCCGCAGTCTGCCATAGATTTTATAAAATGATGCCAGTTTCTTTTCTAATGAATTTAGCGGCTCCTTTCCCTCTTTTTGGGCTGCCTCTTCACATGCCTCCTGCACGCAGATATGAAAGCGGACATTTTTCTCCCTGAGTCTGATTGCTGCTAATTCCTCATCATCAAGCCCTCCTATCGGAGAGCGTAATACTGCCGTAAGCGGAATGTCCTGTTTGGGATTATCTAAAATCCGAAGCATACTAAGTACTGTCTGTACCTCTACCGCCGAAAAATATCCCGTAGCAGAAACCGTGTGCGCCGGAATCCCCTCTTCCCCTAGCGTAGATGCAAAGGAATCTGCAAAGCCGCTTAGGCTGCGGAGTAAAATCACCACATCAGAGTAGCGCATATTCCGCAATTCTCCGGTTTTCTTATCCGTCACCAGCTGCTCTTTCATAAGGGCTTTGATACGGTTTCCAATCATTTTTGCTTCTAGCTGCCGCTTATCCTGCATATCGCTGTCCTCTAGCAGTTCTTCCCCACTGTCAAGGACTAAAATTTCCGGAACAAACATATTTGCAGCACTTTCCTGTATTTCCGGCATTTCTGTGGTATTTTCTTCTGTTTTGGAACCATTTTTCTTTTCTTCTTCGGGATTCAGATAGGATGCCCCTTCATAAAGGGCTGCCGCTGCATCATACTCCACATTTCCCAGGTTTCTGGTCATAATTTTGTAAAAAATATCATTGGTGCAATCTAAAACCTCTTTCCGGCTTCGGAAATTTTTATGTAGATCGATACGTTGGGTATCGGATTCCTCTAAACTGTAGGTGTCATATTTTTCCATGAAAAGCTCCGGTCTTGCCAATCGGAACCGATAGATGCTCTGTTTCACATCCCCTACCATGAAAATATTGTTTCCCCCCCGGCTCTCTCTTGAAATCGACTTTAAAATCGTCTCCTGCACCTCATTGCTGTCCTGATACTCGTCAATCATAATTTCTACAAAGGTATCTTTAAATTCCTCTGCCGTTTTGCGAATTTCCTTTGTCTCCTCATCCACTAAGATTTCCAAAGCAAAATGCTCTAAATCATGGAAGTCTACCAAATTTTTTCTTCGCTTTTCCGCCGCAAAATACTCTGAAAACTCTAATGTAAGACGCACCAGTTCTTTTGCCATAGGCTCTGTCTTTTGCAGCTGTTCTATCATTGCCGGAATAGAAGTGAAAAAGTACTGTCGGCACAACTTTTTTACCGTTTCTTTTCCACTGTCCCGCAAAGTTTTTACCTGCTCCTGTTTTTCTGCACTTCCCTCAAAATTTCGCGAAGAAGCGAGACGGTCATAGCTTAAATTCGTAAAGCCCTGATAAAATTCCGAAAATGTACTGCACGCTGCGATGGTACGATATTTTGCCAAATCACTCTCCACAGCTTTCTGATACATATAAGGTCCGTCTGCCTGTTGTGTCAAAGATAGTGCTTCCTTAGACAATGCCACTAAATCTTGTGCCACATGACGAATGTGCTCCGTGAGCGGCTCCATCCAAAGAGCTTTATCTAACTCCTCTTCGTTTTGCACCTGATAATCCTTTGCACAGGAGAGCAGCCATTCCTTCGGCCAGGGATAGCTTTTTGAGAACTCGTAAAGCTGCAATATCATTCCGGTAAGCGCCTCATCACTTCGTCCTGCGGCATAACCGTCTGCAAGTGCTAAAAAGTCCGGCTCTGCCTTTTCATAATTCTCCTCTAAAACTTTTGCAAGCACGTCCTCTTTTAAAAGTTTAAGTTCTCCCTCATCCCCAATCCTGAAATTCGGCTCTAAATCTATCTCGTGGAAATGGTTGCGGATGACGTAGAGGCAAAAGCTGTCGATGGTGGTTATCTGGGCATTATGAATCAAAGTCAGCTGACGCTGCAAGTGTTCGTCCTCCGGCTGCTCCTTTAATGCCTTTTCAATGGCGTCCCCGATACGCTCCCTCATCTCTGCTGCCGCCGCATTGGTAAAGGTTACCACTAAAAGACGGTCGATATCCACCGGATGTTTTTTATCCGTAATAATTTTTATGATACGCTCCACTAACACCGCCGTTTTTCCCGAACCGGCGGCGGCGGAAACTAAAATATTCCGATTTCTAAGGTCAATGACCTGTTGCTGTTCGCTTGTCCATGAAACGCCCATCACTCTGTTCCCTTCATTTTTTCTAAAATTTCCTCAGGGTTATCAAACTTCTGTAACTGTCTATACTCATATCCCGGAATTCGCGGGTCAAAACCGCAGACTGTATGATAAGGACAGTAATCGCAACCTGTCTTCTCTGCCAGACGGTAGGGACGCACCGATGCCTCCCCCGCGAAAATCTGCTTTCCAGCCTGTATGATTTTTTCCTTCGCATAATCGCTCATCACGCCAAATTCATAGGTGCTTGCCACCTTTGACGTTGCTTTTAGGGAACCGTCCGTCTTTAAGCCCACCGGAATCACACTGGAATTGCCGGAAAATTCGGTATCCATTGCTCCGTATACCTCCGGGTTGTCATTGACTAATCCGTTTAATTTCAACTGTTCTAAAATGGCATGACGGATTTCTTCCTCGCTTTCAGTTCCGTTTCCCTCCACCATCGGATCGCTGATATGGTAATAAAAAATTCCTGCCGGCTCCGCCGTTTTCTCAGGATGTTCTTTCCTTACAAACTCCATAGCCGCATTTAAGTACACCACCAGCTGCAGCTGCAATCCATGATAAAGATTGAGCAGGGAAAAAGAAGTATTACCGGATTTATAGTCGATGATTTTGACATAGACTTTATCTTCTGTCTCATAGGTATCAATACGGTCAATGCGTCCCTGCAAACGCATTTTTTCTTCCTCCCCCAGTGTGAAGGTAATGGCATCTAAATCGCTTGTCCTTGAAAATGAAACCTCAAATCCACTGGGGATAAATTTTCCTTTCCGTATCTGGGTTAAAAGTGCCCAGACCGTCCGTTTTACCGTTGTTTTCATCCGCTCTAACAGGTAACGGTTTCTCGCATCCGAAAAGACCTCTGCCATTTTATAACTCAAAATCGCAGCTTCCATGCTCTCTTCCATCCAGTTTTCCTGTACTTCCTTTGGAACATCAAACCAGGTATATTCCGATTTCTCAACGCGCTCTGCAAAACGCTCTAACACATCATGGTAAATGTTTCCCATATCCACACTGGCAAATTCCTGTAATTCCCGCTCTCTAAGCAGCAATCCGTAACTTAAATAATGGGAAAAGGCACAGGCCACAAAGCGCTCTAACCGCGTGACACTGTTCTCTAAGGTATCGCCGTAAAGTGCTTTTGTCACCGCACGGCTGATAGGAGAATCACTGTGTTTTGCAAAAGCGGCATCTAAAAGGCGTTTTGCTTTCTCTTTATAAGTTTCATCAGAAAGATACCACGACGCTAATGCAAGCCATCTTTCCCTCAGTTCTTCTTTCTTCCCATCTTCTGTCTTTTCTTCTGTAGCAGTAAATCCATCTTCCTGTAACCCCTCAATATAAAACTGCAAAGCACTCTCCGGTGTTAAAATTTCATCCGCAGGCTCAAATTCCTGCGGTTCTTCCACAGTAAGCCCCGGGAACAGTTTTAACAATGTTCCAATCAGATAGGAACGCCGCAGGGCTTTACCGTCAGAGTTTACTTTCGCAAAGGTTACATAAAGCCCACGAGATGGCTTTGTCATATTCAAATACAAATAAAATTTCTGGATAAATACTTTTTCTCTGGCCCCCGGTGCAAGCTCTAACTGACATTCTGCCATTTTCTCCCGTTCAAACTGGGAAATAATGCCCCCCTGATTTCCGGCTTTCGGCACCACGCCGTCATTTACTCCCACAAAAAACAGGATTTTGATATGATTTAGACGGGTACGCTCGATATCACCGATAATGACCTTGTCATTGCCCGGTGGAATTACGCCAACCTTCGCCGCCTCAAAACCCGCATCTAAAATATCACTGTATTCCCGGATAGAAATGATTTCATCCCCTAAAAGCGCTGTCACCTTATCTAGTAAGTCCATGACAATTTTATAAATCTGGGCATACTCCTTTGCCTTCGTCAATGCCTGATTATCTTTCTCTTTTGCAAGGCATTCCTCTCTTTTTTTCAGTAATGCCTCTAGCCCTAAATCCCGGATAAGACAGTACAGCTCGTAGGTCTGGTTTTTCACATCTGAATTTTTTCCCCGGAACACTTCTAAAAGAGGAAGAAAGCTCTGATACAATGCTTCTCTGATTTGGTTTAATCTTGCCATATCAAGCAGGGTATCGTCCGGCATCACGAAAGTCCAGTCATTTTTATAACGGGAACTTCCCCGAATTCCTTTCGCTAACACATAATTTTCTAAGGAATCAATATCCTCCTGTGTCAGCACTTCTTTCCATTCATCCACCTTTCCCATACGCTTCTTTGCGCATTCCAACAAGTTTTCTGCCAATCCACACCGCAAAAACCGTAATACACTCTCGTAGGAAAAATCATGCTCTACTACCTCTAGTATAGCTCGGATACACTCAATAAAAGGATGAAACAAAATATTTTTGGTCTGGTCGATAAAATAAGGGATATCATACTGTTCAAAAATCTCCGGCACATAATTGGCATACTGCGCCACATCGCCTGTTACCACCGCCATATCCTTATAGCAATACCCCTGATTTCGCACCAAAAGAGTCATCTGCCGTGCCACAAATTTCAATTCTTCCCTCGGATTTTTAAGGCCTGTGATACTGATATGTTCCGGTTTTTCTGCCTTATTTCCCACTTTTCCCAATCGTATATTTTTCTTCTGCCCAGACACCCGGTAGCGGAACAGATTCTGCTCCATAAAGAACAAATCCTCTGCCTCTTTGTACCGTCTGCTTTCGCCTGTAGGCAGCACTATCGGTTCCTCAACCTCTATATGCAGTTCT
The DNA here is from genome assembly GCA_029006795.1 of Clostridiales bacterium. Taxonomy (GTDB): domain Bacteria; phylum Bacillota; class Clostridia; order Lachnospirales; family Lachnospiraceae; genus Roseburia. Next base: position 8,435 of record JAQXGQ010000109.1, read on the forward strand.
AATGCCATCTTCTGTAAGGTCTCCACCGTCTTTTTACTCATGGCAAAAAGCTCATGGATACCCCTGCTATGGTAAAAGTCCTCTCTGGTATCAATGGTAACAGAAACCATGATTTTTTCCGCAATCTCCATCATTTTTTTTAACAGCCGATTCTGGATAGGCGTAAATCCGGTAAATTCATCAAAGACAATGACACTGTTTTTTAGCAGTTCCGATTCCTCTGCCACCTCACAGAGCAGGGAAAGAATCTCCTCAGCGGTAATGAATTTTCCTTCCATATACTCCGTAAATCCCCGGTACATAGTGAGGACATCCTGCATTTTTAACCGCAGAGTCTCCCCGATTTGTGCTCCATTTAAAAATTCCTCTAAAAGCTCCGGCGTAATGTTGTACTGGGTCAATTCGGAAATCAGCGATTTTACCTCACTGACATAACCCATTTTATTCATATTTCCGCCTAAAACTTTTAATTCCGTCTTTTTCTGCTCTGCCACCTTCCGCAGGACTAAATTTTTTCCTGTTTCCTCTAATACGACTAAATCCTGTTTTCCTAATTCATCAAAGACACGATAAGCAAGACGTGCAAAACTGAGCACATCCACATTCATAATGGCATGATTTTCCTGCCGCTCCACTAATTCCCTCTGGGTTTGCATGGTGAACTGCTCCGGCACTATCACTAGAAAATTTTTATCAGGATTTCCTGCTGCCTGCTCTAAAATCGTTTGATATAAATAACTGGATTTCCCGCTGCCGGAATTTCCAAAGACAAACTGTAATGACATTCTGCTTCTCCTTGCTTTGATATACTATGGCTTACAATCCCCTTAGGTCAGGCTTCCGGTTTAAAATCAGGCCCTAAATTTCCCTCTCTAAGATGTTTTCTGCAAAGGGCGATATAGGAATCATTTCCTCCTAACACAACCTGGGCTCCCTCCCTGACAATTCCCTTTTCATTAAATCTGGCATTGCACTTCGCCGCCCTGCCACACCAACAGACCGTTTTGATTTCTTCGATTTCATCTGCCCAGGCTAAAAGCCACATGCTTCCCGGGAATAAGTTGTTCTGAAAGTCCGCCCGCAACCCATAACAGATCACCGGGATATTCAAATCATCCACTAAATGGACAAAAAATTCTATCTGCCCCTTACTGCAAAACTGCGCCTCATCCACAATCACGCAGTCATATTGTAAAATGGCATCCTCATTCATTTCCACTAACTCTTCCGTCCAGATACATTTCTCCTTTAATCCCATGCGGGAGCTGATTATCTTATCCCCATCCCTGGTGTCTGTGGCGGGCTTTGCAAGCAGTGCCCGCTTTCCTCTCTCTCTGTAATTGTACTCTACCATCAGGGCATTCGCTGTCTTTGAGCTTCCCATTGCGCCGTATCTAAAATATAATTTTGCCATTTTATGTGTAGTCCTCTCTATATTGCTAGCTTATATTGTACCATAAATCTCACACAAAAAACGAGGCAGTTTCAAAAAAAGCCCCGTTTCCTGACTGTAACACTATTTTCTTTTCTCTTGCTTTAATTCTTCAATTTGTCTTTGCAATTCTGCAATTTCTTTCTGATGTCTTTTCTCATTTTCCATCAGTTCCTTTTGGTACTGTTGTGTCTGCTTCGTCTGCTCTGCCAGTTCTTCTTCATGATGCTTCGTCTGCTCTGCTAGTTCTTCCTCATGATGTTTATTCTGTTCCGCTAGTTCCTCTTCATATTTCTCTTTATTCTCTGTTAATTCCTTTTTGTATTGTTCTTCATTCTCTGTTAATTTCCTTTTGTATTGTTCTGCCTGTTCTCTAAGTTCTCTTTTATACCGCTCTACTTTTTCGAATTCCAGCTCCAAAATCGGTTCTGTCATGGTGATTACCTCCTTTAGCAGTTCCTCATTCCGGTAAAAAACGCGAATCATGGATTTTCCCAGCAACGATATGATGGTTTTCCGATTCGTTTCACTCAGATACCCGTTTGCTACCTCTTCTTCCAATATTAGCATAATCTGCTCATAAAGGAAAGACAGTTCCTCTTTCTGTCTTGTCACAAGTTTTTCTTTTTTCCCTTCTTCCTCCTGCCTTTGGATGGCTTTCATATTCTTCTGAAAACGAAGCGGTAGAAACGGAATTAAAACACAAAGATGTTTTTCTTTGATTTCCTCTAAAGTATACGTCTGGACTTTTATCGTTGGTACTTTATATTGGTAGACACCTCCATCCTGAAACCGAATCTGACAGGTCAGTTCATCTGGTATCTTTCCATTATCCTGTAAATACAATACTGCAGAATGAGGAAACTTCAGTTCCATTCCATTTTCTGTTTCCCTTATGTAATTTAGTGCAATATGCACATCATATTCAAACATCCGTATAACCATTGTCCCGTCATTGTCAATCTGGCACTCAAAATGATAAATATCCTTCTTTTCCACAATTACTGTGATATCTGCACGGATAGATGCTATCTGGCCGTTTCTTTCATTGGAACGGTCTATGGAAAATTCCGTTGCAAGAGGATAAATCTCCGTTCCTTTCGGATAGGTCTTTCCATGCACTTCCTTAATCAGTGGAAGCAGCTGCTCTGGCATCAAAAATGCTTCCTTTTTCATAATCTCATCCCAAAGCTGGGCTTCCGTGGTAAGATTTTCCGGCAACCCTCCCGATGCTTTTATCTCCTCTAAAAGCTCTCTTAAATTGTAACGTTTTTCGTCTGTCATAGGCAGATTCCTCCTTTTGTTTTTTCTGCATTCTGCTATATTTCTCTTTTTCACTCGCTGTACATTGCACACACAGAACTTTGTTCCTTTTGTCTTGGAATTAAAAGCATGAATTTTCTGATAGTCATCTGCTTTCTGCTGCTAACTGCCGCCACAGATGCCAAGATATGTTTCCGACAAGGCTTTGCACCTTTTTTGATACATGTAAATA
>JAQXGQ010000110.1 GCA_029006795.1 Clostridiales bacterium
GAAATATACAATGTAAGCGAGGAAGATTATGCGGAGCGCATGGAGTTTTTAAACCGTGTTTTAGGATTAGAAGAGTTCTTTTCGCAGCCGGTGCGAAATCTTTCCTTAGGACAGCGGATGCGTGCGGACTTAGGTGCGGCATTGCTACATAATCCATCAGTCTTGTATTTAGATGAGCCGACCATCGGGTTAGATTTGGTGGTGAAGGATAATATCCGGGCTGCTATCAGAGAGATTAATAAAAAATACCACACAACGGTGGTACTGACAACTCATGATATCGGGGATATCGAGGAGCTATGTAATCGGATTTTGATTATTGATCACGGAAAACTGATTTATGACGGTACTTTGACGGATTTAAAGGAGCGCTACGGCACGATGCGCAAGGTGGTTATGGAGGTGCAGGACCCGGCAGGGGCAGGGCAGATACCGTTAGATGAATATCTGTCCGTCTCAAAAGAGGATTATGAGATACAGGCAGACATGGAAAACAGCACTGTTACGGTATCCTTTGACAAAAATCATCTGCAGGTATCTGATGTGATAAAGCAGATGATGAAACATACACAGGTAAGGGATATCAAGTTGTATGAGACAGAACTGGCAGAGATTGTAAAGATGATTTACAAACACAGTGTACAGGAGGGATAACTTTGAAACGTAAATGGAAAGTATATAGACCCTTTTTGGAAAACCAGTTCAAACGAAATCTGGCATATAAGGGCAGTTTTTATTTATTTATGGTATGCAGCATTTTCGGCCCCTTTATTTCTTATTATCTATGGATGGCAATTTACGGAAGTGCTTCAGGCAGCGTACTTGGCGGACTGACACAGGCGGAGATGGTCGTGTATGTTTTTATGAGCTATGTGACCACAGAAATTGTAACGGTAGGAGTTTCTGGTGAAATAACGGATGATGTGATGGAAGGCTCAGTGGTTATGACACTGATAAAGCCCATTGATTACCGAATGAGTCTCATATTCAAGTCTCTGGGGGAAGCACTGTACCGTTTTCTTGCACCGGCAGTATTTGTATGGATTGGACTGGAAATATATAAGGCGACCGTGCTTGGAATAGGAATTACACCGGCTGTCAATATTTTGCTATATATAGTAAGTATGCTTATGAGCTTTTTTATCTATGTGTTGTTTGATTTCTGCTTTGGCATGGTGGCATTTATTACGACTTATATGTTTGGAATGAATATGGCAAAAAATGCAATTTTAGGATTCTTAAGCGGGCAGCTGATTCCTATCAGCTTTTTCCCGGAGGTGCTGCAGAGAATATTTGATTTTCTGCCGTTTTCCTCTATGGTATATGTACCGGTTATGGTATATCTGGGGAAATATACCGGAATGGACCTTGTATTCGTGTTGGCAAGACAGCTTTTGTGGATTGTTTTGCTGTATGGGTTAGGAACATTCCTTTGGAGTAGGATTACGAAACGACTGGTTGTGTTAGGGGGATAGAAGATGAATACGATAAAGCGATATGTAAGGTTGTATAAGGTGTTTGTGGCACAATTTTTCAAATCACTGGTACAGTCAAAAGCGGATTTTTTCATTGGACTGTGTGGATTCTTTTTCACACAGATAACAGGAATTGCTTTTTTGTATCTGGTATTTGAACAGATACCGGTGTTGGCAGACTGGAGTTTAGAACAGCTGATATTTATTTATGGATTTGCTCAGATTCCTCGTGGTTTGGACCATCTGTTTACGGATAATATCTGGCTGGTGGCATGGCGGCTTGTAGTGAATGGAAAATTTGACCGCTATCTGCTGCGCCCGATGAACCTGTTTTTGCAGGTCATATTTGAAAAGTTACAGCCGGATGCCTTAGGAGAGCTGTTAGTAGGAACGATTTTGATTGTGAGTTCTCTGATGAAGGGGATTGTAATTGTGGATGCGGCTCATGTGCTGTTTTTTGTAGTTTCTGTCATTGCCGGAGCGGTGATTTACACGGCAATCAAGCTTTTGTTTGCTTCCTTTGCCTTCTGGATTAAAATCAGTGGCCCGGTATTATATACGGCATACCAGTTGGCAGATTTTGCAAAATATCCGACAGAGATTTATGCAAAGGGAGTACGGTTTATTATTACATGGGTGATTCCTTTTGGATTTGTGGCATACCTTCCGGCAAGCTATTTCTTAAAGCCGGAAGTGAATGTGCTTGCCACAGTAGGAATGGAATGCCTGATTGCTGTGATATTTTTTGTCATTGCATATACAGTGTTTACCATAGGAACAAGGGCATATGAAAGTGCAGGAAACTAAGGCAAATTCTAAAAAACGTTGCGCGATAAAGGTTTTTAGTTCAGCGTCAGTTCCACCGGGCAGTGGTCGGAACCCATCACAGTGGTATGAATTTTTGCGTCTGATAAACGTTCTTCTAACCGGTTTGAGGTGATAAAGTAGTCGATGCGCCATCCGGCGTTTTTCTCTCTCGCCTTAAAACGGTAAGACCACCAGGAGTAAACTCCTTCTAAATCAGGATAAAAATAACGAAAAGTGTCGGTAAATCCGTTTGATAACAGTTCGGTCATCTTTGCCCGTTCTTCATCGGAGAAACCGGCATTTTTGCGGTTTGTCTTTGGGTTTTTCAAATCAATCTCTTCGTGGGCAACATTCAAATCACCGCAGAGAATCACGGGTTTATCGGTATCTAATTTTTTTAAGTAAGCCAGAAAATCCTCTTCCCATTTCATGCGGTAGGGGAGTCTTGCCAATTCATTCTGAGAGTTTGGCGTATAGCAGGTTACCATGAAAAAATCTTCATATTCTAAGGTAATCACCCGACCTTCTTTATCATGTTCTTCGATGCCGATGCCGTAAGAGGCAGACAGGGGCTCTTTTTTTGTAAAAATAGCGGTGCCGGAATAGCCTTTTTTCTCAGCATAATTCCAATACTGGTGGTAGTCCGGCAAATCAAGAGAAATCTGCCCTTCCTGTAATTTGGACTCCTGAATACAGAAAATATCGGCATCTGCTTCGTTAAAAAAATCCATAAATCCTTTTTGCATACAGGCACGCAGCCCGTTGACGTTCCAGGAAATTAATTTCATTATAAAATATCCTTTCTTAGAAAATTATTTGAAACACAACCTATCCATACTATGAAAAATCATATATAATAATTAGATAGTCAGTTTTTGTGTCTGTGCTTATTATAGCGGGAAGCAGAAAAAGATACAAGAGAATTAGCAGGAGTTAATGATGGTGATTACAATATTACTGGAACCGGGAGTCCCCATCACCCGGATTGAGACAGAAGAAAATCAGAATAAAACATTGTTAATGCTGCTGCGGGAACAGCGGGTTTATGTGGATGCCCCCTGTAACGGAAAAGGCAGCTGCGGAAAATGCCTGGTGCAGTATCTAAGCGGTGCGCCGGAGGCTGGTGAGAGGGAAATAGAGAAACTGTCAGAGACAGAAATAAAAAAAGGATGGCGTCTTGCCTGTCTGTCGGTGCCAAAAGGAGATTGTGAGGTTTGTCTGCATCTGCAAAAAGAGAAGAACATGGCAGTGGAAACCGGATTTTCCTGTGGGGAGA
>JAQXGQ010000111.1 GCA_029006795.1 Clostridiales bacterium
GCCAGTGGCTTTGGATTGCTATTTGGTAAAGCTACGTCTAGGAATATCTATGTTTTGGGAAATGTGGTAGAATGAAAGGAACAATACAGTATGCTTTGCAAAAAACTTGGATAGAAATACCAATTTATATGAGGCAGTAAGAAATATTACAATAATGAACAAATTATGGCATGCGTTTCTACATCATTGTCATGGAAGAAAAAGGAGGTTTAGGATGAAACAGATTACGATAGGAAAAAATAAACTGACAGCACCTGCAATTGTAGCGGGATGTATGAGACTGGCTGATGTTGATAAGCAGCAGATGAATCATTTTATACATACTGCATTGGAGCTGGGGGTAAATTTTTTTGACCATGCTGATATTTACGGTGGAGGAAAGAGTGAAGAGATTTTTGGAGAAGCCATGAAAGGTGATACAACTCTGCATAGGGAGGATATGATAATTCAATCTAAATGCGGAATCAGAGAGGGATGTTATGACCTTTCTAAGAAACATATCTTAGACGCTGTCGATAATATTTTGCAAAGACTAAAGACAGAATACCTTGATGTGTTGCTTTTACATCGACCTGATGCGCTAGTAGAACCGGAAGAGGTGGCAGATGCTTTTCATGTTCTGGAAAAAAACGGGAAAGTCCGCAATTTTGGTGTTTCTAACCATAAATCCATGCAGATTGAATTATTGCAAAAGTATGTAGAACAGCCGTTGGTGATTAATCAGATGCAGTTTAGTATTCCGGTTTCTAACATGGTAGCCAATGGTATGGAAGTAAATATGGAGACGCCCGGCGCAGCAGACAGAGACGGAAGTGTACTAGACTATTGCCGATTACACGATATCATCATTCAGGCATGGTCACCGTTTCAAATGCCGGGGTGGAGGGGATGTTTCTTAGGTTCGGAAGAGTATCCCGATTTGAACTGCAGGATTCAGGAGTTGGCGGATAAATATCAGGTAAGTGGAACTACAATCGCAACGGCATGGATACTCCGTCATCCGGCAGGAATGCAGGTAATTACCGGTACTACCAGCGAGGGGCGGTTAAAAGAAATTGTGCAGGCATGTAGTATTGAATTAAGCAGGGAAGAATGGTATCAGTTGTATCTGGCGGCAGGACATCCGCTGCCGTAAATATTTTGAAGAAAAGGGAAATTACGATGCAGAATAAATGGTCGGTGGCGTTAGCGGAAAAATTAGGATATCATTTTGACCATGAACATGTAGCCTATGAGATTTGAGGTGATAAATGGGTATTTTGCAAGCATAAGGAAAGAGAAAAAATATGAGAAAACAGGCTCAAAAAACATCATTTCAAGGGATAAAAGGAGGCGCATTTTATGTGGTTTGTATTTGCAATCTTATCGGCAGTTTTTGCAGCGTTGACGTCGATTCTGGCAAAAGTCGGGATTGATGGTGTAAATTCAAATCTGGCTACGGCAATCCGTACCGTAGTAGTACTTGCGATGGCATGGGGCATGGTATTTCTGACAAATGCCCAGGGCGGAATTTCTGCCATTAGTAAAAAAAGCTGGTTGTTTTTAATTTTATCAGGATTGGCAACAGGGGCATCCTGGCTGTGCTATTATAAGGCGTTGCAGATGGGAGATGCGTCTAAGGTAGTGCCTATTGATAAACTGAGCGTCGTGATTACCTTAGTTCTTGCCTTTGTATTTCTCCATGAGAAGTTCACGGCAAAATCATTCGTTGGGGCAGTGCTGATTACGGCGGGAACGTTAATCATGGTTATATAAAAGGAAAAACAAACTTCTTGCACAATCAAAAAAAGTGTGCTATGGTAATACGCAGTTGAATATGTAACAGCAGGTGTCAGACAAGATTTTTATAATCTGGGTCTGGTGAAAAGGGAAACAGGTGCGAATCCTGTACGAACTCGTCACTGTATTTAGGGAGCGAAGCCGAGATATCACTGGGAAACCGGGAAGATGGTGGATGCGATGATCTATAAGCCAGGAGACCTGCCTGACTGTTGTACGGGAACAGATAGTTCCAAGCCACGAGTAATTGGTTGTACGAGTAAATTTTTTGCATAGATATGTCATGCGAAGTGATTTTATAGGAGACCTTTACCCATTTTCGGTAGAGGTCTTTTTGTGTAATGAAGAAAATTCACGTGAGTATGTTTATGTATGTCTTTTTTTGTGTACCTTTTTCATGGCTTGCCCACTTTGTTCTTTACATATTCGAAAAAATAAAAGCCCAAACGGCATAAAGAACATGGAGGAAAAAATTATGAAAAAGAAACTAACCGTATTAATGGCAGCGTTAATGGCAGGTACTTGTCTGCTTGCAGGATGTGGCAATAAGCAGGCAGCAGTAGAAGATGATACCAAACAGGAAGTGCAGACAGCAGAACCTGCAGCGGCAGACACAGAAGCAATAAAAGAAACTGCAGCTACGGAGGAAGAGACGGTGGCAGGAAATCAGGTGATTTTAGTTGTCAGCTTTGGTACAAGCTATAATGACAGCAGAGAAGTAACAATTGGAGCCATAGAAAAGGCGATTGAAGAGGCAAATCCGGATTATGAGGTGCGCAGAGCCTTCACCAGCCAGATTATTATTGATAAATTAAAAGAGCGCGACGGACTTGAAATTGACAGTGTAGAGGAAGCGTTAGACAGGGCTGTGGCAGACGGTATCAAAACTTTAGTGGTGCAGCCGACGCACCTTATGAATGGCTTTGAGTATACAGATTTAGAGACAGCCTTAAAGGATTATGAGGGAAAGTTTGACAAGGTCGTATTAGCACAGCCGTTATTATCCAGTGATGCGGATTTTGATGCAGTGATAAGCGCCATTACAGAGCATACAGAATCTTACGATGACGGAGAGACGGCAATCTGTTTTATGGGACATGGAACAGAAGCAGATTCCAATGCAGTTTATGAAAAGTTACAGGAAAAAATCACGGCAGCAGGATTTGAAAATTATTTTGTCGGTACAGTAGAAGCAGAGCCTTCTTTAGAGGATGTGATAGCAGCAGTAAAAGAGAAGGGCAGCTATAAAAAAGTTGTGTTAGAGCCTTTAATGGTAGTGGCAGGAGACCATGCCAACAATGATATGGCAGGGGATGAGGAAGATTCCTGGAAGAGTACCTTTGAGGCAGAAGGATTTGAAGTGGAATGTCTCTTAGAAGGACTTGGACAGAATGAGGCAATTCAGAAGATTTATGTGGAGCATACAAAGGAGGCCATTGACAGTCTTGCGGAATAAAAGAATTTTCACATTTATTACTTTTCTTACTTTGTTTGTCGGTGCATTTATTGCATCGGTGAACACATATGGGGCGGAAGTGACAGCGACAGAGAGCGCAGAAGAAACAACAGAAGAATTGACGGAGAAGTCGGTATCAGACTTAGTGGCAGGAGATGAAGAAAAGGCACCGGCACAGAAGGTCGGGAAAGAGGGAATGACACCGGTATACGGAACAGATATTGCAGATGGCACCTACCCTATTGAAGTGGAGTCTAGTTCCTCTATGTTTCGGATTACGAAGGCAGAACTTACCGTTTCTGACGGTGCGATGAGCGCAGTCATTACTCTCGGTGGAAAAGGATATTTAAAACTTTTTATGGGAACCGGAGAGGAAGCCGTAGTGGCAGAGGAAAGTGACTATGCGAATTATGTAGAGGACGCAGATGGTGCCTATACTTATGAAATCGCGGTGGAAGCACTGAACAAGGAATTAGAGTGTACCGGTTTTAGCAAACGAAAGGAAAAATGGTACGACCATCAGATTTGCTTTGACGCGTCAACCCTTCCGGCAGAGGCACTGTTAATTGAACTTCCGGCAGAAGATACATCCACAGAAGAAGCTGTGGACGATGGAACGGAAAAGGCAGAGTGCGGTACGACATTAAAAACGCAGGCGTTAGAACAGGCAGAAATTGATGTGGAGAACGGAACTTACAAAATCGAGGTAGACCTTGCCGGAGGCAGTGGCAAAGCTACAGTAGAAACTCCGGCAACAATTACTGTGGAAGGAAAATTGGCAGTGGCAACGATTGTCTGGAGCAGTCAGAATTATGATTATATGATTGTAAATGAGGAAAAGTATCTTCCGGTAAATACGGAGGGAAATTCCACCTTTGAAATACCTGTCCTGTTGTTTGATGAGGAAATGCCTGTGGTGGCAGATACCGTGGCGATGGGAACACCGCATGAAATAGAATATACACTGACATTCCATACAGATAGCATGGAAAAAGAGGAAAGCTCCGATATCATGGAGATTGCAGCAGTGGTAGCGGTATTATTGTTAACAGTGGGAAGTCTTGCTCTGGTGAAAAAAAGGAAACATGTAAAATGAGAAAGAAAATGCAAAAACAGAATGCAATTGTCATGATGTTTGCAATGTTATTGTCCCTTACCGGTATTTGTGGCTGCGGGAAAGATAATACTTCTTCCGGTGAAATGACATCGGAAGAAGTATCGATAGAAATAGATAAGGATATCAGTCCCAAGCTCGGCTTTGAGGGAAGGAAGGAACTGACCTATGCCAAAGAATTTGCGATAGATACTTATACTGGCGGCTGTACACTGATAACCATATCAGATGGCAGCCGTTTTTTGGTGGCGGCAGAGGGGACAGATGTGCCGGAATATTTAGATGAGGACATCGTGGTAATAAAGCAGCCCTTAGATCACATTTATCTGGTAGCTACAGCCGCTATGGATATGGTGCTCTCCTTAGATGCCTTAGATACGTTAAGATTTTCCGGCACGGAAAGTGACGGATGGTATATGAAAGAAGCAAAAGAGGCAATGGAGCGGGGGGATATTCTTTATGCGGGAAAATACAGTGCCCCGGACTATGAATTGATCGTATCGGAGGGGTGCCGGCTAGCCGTGGAAAATACGATGATTCTTCATTCTCCGGAGGTCAGGGAAAAATTAGAAAAAATGGGTATTCCGGTATTAGTGGATTATTCTAGCTATGAATCCCATCCGTTAGGTCGGGTAGAGTGGATTAAATTATATGGTGTGCTTCTTGGAAAAGAGGACGAAGCGCAGAAATTATTTGCAGAGGAGGAAGCCGATTTCAAGGGGGCAGTAACCGAAGAGAAAACAGGGAAAACGGTAGCATTCTTTTATATCACAACGAACGGAGCGGTCAATGTGCGTAAATCCACAGATTATATACCGAAAATGATAGAGCTTGCAGGCGGGACCTATGTTTTCTGCGAATTGGGAGATGAGGAAAGCAAATCTTCCACTGTAACGATGCAGATGGAAGAATTTTATGCGGCTGCAAAGGATGCGGATTATTTGATTTATAATAGTAGCATTGGCGGAGAAATCAGTACTATGGAAGAACTTTTAGGAAAAAGCAGCCTGTTAAAAGATTTTAAGGCAGTAGAGAAAGGAGACGTCTGGTGTACCACAAAAAATTTGTATCAGGAGTCTATGTCCATCGGCAGTCTGACGAAGGACATTCATTCCATGATAACGGGCGAGACGGCAGAAATGCAGTATCTTTACCAACTGAAGTGAAAAAAAAGCGGCGGTATGCGATAGCGTATAGCGTATTGGTGGCTTTACTACTGCTATTGCTGGGATTGAATATATGTATTGGCAGTATTTCAATTCCATTTTCGGATATCTTTCGGAATTTTACCGGACAGGAAATCGGGGAGACGGAGCATAATATTCTCATGCAGATTCGACTGCCACGAGCTTTGGCGGCAGCGATTTTAGGGGGAGCACTAGGACTCTCCGGGTATCTGCTTCAAACCTTTTTTCATAACCCGATAGCAGGCCCCTTTGTGTTAGGCATTTCCTCCGGGGCAAAATTGGCAGTGGCACTGGTGATGGTATTTCTTCTGGGAAATGCTGTCAAAATCAGTTCGGCGGCATTAATCTTAGCTGCTTTTGTGGGAGCATTCATTTCTATGGGATTTGTACTTCTGATGGCAAAGGCAGTAGATAAAATGTCCATGTTGATCGTAAGCGGTGTTATGATTGGCTACATCTGTTCTGCTATTACAGACCTTGTGGTGACTTTTGCGGAGGATGCGGATATCGTCAATCTGCACAACTGGTCGCAGGGCAGTTTTTCGGGGATTTCATGGGAAAATGTATCCGTGATGGCTGTAGTGGTAGCTGTTTCTTCTATACTGATATTTTGTCTGGCAAAGCCCATCGGTGCATTTCAGTTAGGAGAAGGCTATGCGAAAACAATGGGCGTGAATGTTGGCAGACTGAAGGTGGAACTGGTGCTGCTTTCAAGTATTTTAGCGGCATGTATCACCGCCTTTGCAGGACCGGTTTCCTTTGTGGGAATCGCAGTGCCCCATCTGGTAAAACAGTTGTTTCACACCGCAAAACCCATTGTGATGATACCGGCATGTTTTTTAGGAGGCGGAACTTTCTGCCTGTTTTGTGATTTATTAGCCCGTACTCTTTTTGCTCCTACGGAACTTAGTATCAGTACGGTAACAGCAGTGTTTGGAGCTCCTGTGGTAATTGTCATTTTGCTGCAAAGGCAGGGAGAAAAAGAATGAAAGACTATTATTTTCGGGCGGAAAGTTTATCCGTGGGCTATCAAGGGAAAACAGTGATAGAAAAGATAAAGTTTGGCATAAAAAAAGGGGAAATTCTGACTCTTATCGGGCCAAATGGTGCAGGAAAATCTACGATATTAAAAAGCATTGCAGGGCAGCTAGCTCCTATTGCGGGAACCGTGTTTATCGGACAAAGAGATTTGTCCATGATTGGACAGAAAGAATTGGCAAAGGAGTTGGCAGTGGTTTTTACCAAGCGGCTTCATACGGAAATGATGACCTGTGAGGATGTGGTGGCGGCAGGGCGCTACCCCTATACCGGAAAATTTGGTATTTTATCAGAGGAGGATTATCGGGCGGTGGAGGATGCCATGACACTGGTACAGGTGGAGGATTTAAGAAACAGAGATTTTACCAAAATCAGTGATGGGCAGAGACAGAGGGTTCTGTTGGCAAGAGCCATTGCCCAGCAGCCGGATATCATCCTGCTTGATGAGCCGACCTCCTATCTGGATGTGAAATATAAGTTGGAGTTTTTGAATGCATTGCAGCAGATGGCAAAACAGAGACAGCTTTCTGTTATCATGTCTCTTCACGAACTGGATTTAGCGGAGCGGATTTCTGACAAAATTTTATGTGTGGGTGGGCAAATCGTTGATAAATTTGGTACACCGGAGGAAATATTTGTACCGGGCTATATTGGGAGATTGTTTGGAATAACATCTGGCAGCTTTGAAGAAAATACCGGAAACCTGGAGCTAGAGCCGCCAAAAGGGGAGGCAGGAATTTTTGTTATTGCAGGGGGTGGAACCGGAAAAGAGGTATATCGCAGGCTTCAGCGGGAAAGGCTTCCTTTTGTGGCAGGAATTTTATTTGAAAATGATATTGATTATCCGGTGGCAAAGGCACTTGGTGCGCATGTCATAGCAGAAGCTTCCTTTCAAAAAATCAGAGCGGAAAGAATAGAAGAGGCAAAAGGGTGGGTTGATAGGTGTGACATCGTAATTTGCTGTAAAAATAAGTTTGGAGACTGGGATAGGGAAAACGAATTTTTGGAAAAATATGCAAAAGAGCAAGGGAAAAGGGTTGAAAAACCGGAAAAATTCTTCCATAATAGACAGGAAACTTAAAAGTGGCAGGTTGTAGCAGCAAAAGGAGTCGTTATGTCCATGACAATTTACACCATGACCCATAAACCCTTTGTTCCACCGCCGGATAGACTGTATCAGCCTCTTCAGGTGGGAAGTGCGCTCCATGAAAGTTTGGGGTATCTTTCTGACAATGAGGGAGATAATATTTCGGAGCAAAATCCTTATTACAGTGAACTTACCGGGCACTATTGGGTGTGGAAGAATGATAAACATTCCGATTATGTGGGCTGTGCCCATTACAGACGTTATCTGGTGAATGAAAAAGAAGAACTTTATACCGAAGTAGAGTTGTTGGATCTGCTGAAGGAATATGATCTGGTGACGACAAAGCTTTTGACACTGGAATACAGTTATTATGATGCGTTTGATGACAGGCATAATGCGAAAGATTTGGATGTATTAGGCGATGTCATAAAAGAACTGGCGCCTCGCTATTATGAGAATTATATGCGGCTGGTACATGAAAAGCGGACTTATTTTGGCAATATGTTTGTCATGGCAAAGTCCCTTTACGATGACTATATGGAGTTCTTATTTCCATTACTTTTCGAGGCGCAGAAACGGATTGATATGACCGGATATGACGGTTATCAGAAGCGGCTGTTTGGTTTCTTTTCCGAGTTTCTGCTATATGTCTGGACAACCACCAATGGTTTGAAGGTAAAGGAAGCTATGGTGGGGCTAATCAGTGAAAAGGCGGAGACGAAGGAATTAAAGGAGCAGATTGCGGAATTTTTCCGAAAAAAAGATGTTGCGGGAGCGAAAGACTGCTTTCTACGGTTTTACCGGAAACGTCCGGATATTTTGATGGAGGTTTCGGATATTAATAGAGAGTGTCGCCTTGCCATGCAGGCAATCAGCAGTTTAGAGTGGGAGCAAAAGCGCTGTGGGTATAGTCGATTAGAGAAGACCACAGATTTTTATGAACTGATAGATTTTTACAGGAAGTTAAACCATCTGGTGCTGCACCACGGGGAGAAAGCAGTAACAGTGGAAGAATTGCAGAAAATGGCATTAACATGCGAAGAACAGGATTTTTTACGGAAACAGCAGATTTCTTCGGTGGAATACGAGATAGCAAGGCGCATCAACGGTCTTTTCAATAAAGATAGCTGAAAAGATGTGATGAAAACGGTAGGTGTGAGAAGGAAACGTCATTTAGAATGTGACGTTTCCTTTATTTTT
Organism: Clostridiales bacterium; assembly: GCA_029006795.1. Taxonomy (GTDB): domain Bacteria; phylum Bacillota; class Clostridia; order Lachnospirales; family Lachnospiraceae; genus Roseburia. The sequence goes on from JAQXGQ010000111.1 coordinate 8,862, forward strand.
AAGAAGCCTTCCGCCGTTTACGATAAGAAGAATCCCGGATACAATTCCACTGACTAATAAGCAGATGCCTAAGACGAGCGTCGTAGCACCGGCAGAACCCATAACTTTATAAATTTTTTCCTGCATATGTGAACCTCCCTTTTCGTATCATTATTACCTGCTTTAGAAATAGATATCATTTGCTTTTCCAATATTCTAACATCATTTCCGGCATTATACAAGAAATCATTTCAGAATAAAAGATACTTTGTTTATCCCCAAAAAACTTTTATAAATCAGGCATCCAGCCGTCGGAACCGGAAAGAACCTTTTCTTTTGAGAAGTGCTCAGCCTGCAAGGCATCTAACTGAATGCAGAAAGAGGCGCGGTTTTGATAGGGAGACTGTCCCTTTTCACAGGAAGGGCAGGTAACTTCCTCAAGGGGAAGGCTTTGATATTCCGCATAAAAAATCGTGTCATGTGCCTGTTTTTTATTCCAGTCGTGAAAGCCTGCCGGATGGATATGGCTACCTAGCTCACAGTGCAGCAGTACCGTTTTGGCATAGTCTCTCCAGGGGCGTCCGAGGTAAACAGAAGCCTTCGGACAACAATCGGTGGTAAAACGGCAGTGAGAGAAGACATAACCGTATTCCTGACCTTCCGGTGTGGAAGCGGCAGTGGTATATCCCTGTATGGCATCCCCGGATGTATTGTCGAGAGGACGGTAAAGGGATTCGATGGTGCAGTTTTCAAAGTAGGCAGTGGCGCTTCCGAAAATAAAATCAATGTCACCACAGATATAGCAGTCTTTATAGTAATGTCTTCCGTTGATACGGGGAGAAAATTGTTTTGGGCCGATAAAACCGCCGGGTTGCAGCTCTTTTGGAGGCAGGGGACCTGTAAAAAGGGTGTCCTGATGACCTAAGAGTCTGCAATCTTCCATAATGAAACGGTCACCATCTGCATAGAGGGCAATTGCCTGACCGTGATTTTTTGAGTCACCGGAGGCATTTTCTATGGTGAGATGCTTTAGCGTAACGTCGTGTGTGTCGATAAAAACACTATAGGAACGAAAGGTTCCCCGTTTTTCACCATTTTCCATCAGAGCAAGAGCATAGTCATCATAGGTAATAACCGTATCGCTGCTCTTCTTCCCAAGACCAAGCAGTGTGACAAAGGGTTTGTCTATGGTGAGTTTTTCCCGGTAGATGCCGGGAGCAATTAAAATGGTGACAGGGCTGGTATTATTGTAAGGAATGCTGCATAAAGCATCGCTGATTGTGGAATAATCACCGGAAGTGGGTGATACATGAAGGGTTTTTGGCATGGGAAATCTCCTTTTTATGTATTCTGATTTTTATATTAACACCTTTTTTGGGAAATACCAATAGAAATCTGGTTTTCGTTTCTTTATTGAAATTCAAGGCGATAGGCTTTATAATGAGATAAAAAATTAATTATGGAAAAACGCGCAGAAGTGGGGATTAGAATGAAATTAAGTTACATGGAAGTAAGAGAGCAAATCTGTGATGTCTGCCAAAGGATGTGGCAGCTAGGATGGGTTGCGGCGAATGACGGAAATGTCTCCGTAAAGTTAGAAGACGGAACTTATTTAGCAACACCTACCGGGATTTCAAAAAGTATGGTGACACCGGAGAAAATAGTAAGAATTGATGAGAAGGGGAACATACTTGAGGCGGCGGATGGATATCGTCCTTCTTCAGAAATGAAAATGCACTTCCGTTGTTATGAGGTGAGGGAGGATGTCAGATCAGTACTTCATGCGCATCCGCCTGTTGCGACAGGGTTTGCAGTGGCAAACCGGCCGCTGGATGAGTACTCTATGATTGAAACAGTATTGTCGTTAGGGTCAGTTCCCATTGCACCTTATGCGACACCTTCCACACCGGAAATACCGGAGGCCATTGCACCGTATTTGCCCGACCATGATGCGATTTTGCTCAAGAATCACGGAGCTGTGACCGTAGGTGCGGATGTATATACGGCATATTACCGCATGGAAACTTTAGAGCAGTTTGCTAAAATTACTCTTACTGCGCATCTTCTTGGCGGTGCAGAGGAAATAGACAGGGAGAATATAGATAAGCTGGTGGATTTAAGAAAAAATTATTATAAAATCAGTGGAAAACATCCGGGTTACCGGAAATATAGCAGAGAGGAGGGATGGAAATGAATTTTTTGCCGAATAGAAATGAGCAGCGAAAAACTGGATTACAGCCATTAGATGAGATTTGCGGTTATCAGGTACGACCGGGATTTTATAATCGTGATGGTGCAACTCCATCAGCGGCAGGCGTCAGTTTCACGATCCATTCCTTTGGAGCTACCAGTTGTAGTCTGTTATTATTCCGTCCGCAGGAAAAGGAGCCCTTTGCTGTATTAGAATATCCGGAAGCATACCATGTGGGAAATACGTATTCTATGTTTGTATTTGGGCTAAATATTGAAGAATTTGAGTATGCGTTTCAGTTAGACGGCCCCCATGAGCCGGAAAAGGGGTTGTTGTTTAATAAAAATAATGTTCTTCTTGACCCTTATGCGCGAGCTGTAACAGGGCAGCGTCAGTGGGGAGAACGCCCGGAGGGTGGTGCAGATTTTGTTTATCATGCCAGAGTAGTGGAGAACACCTTCGACTGGGGCAACATCAGGCAGTTAGAGCATGATGCAGAAGACCTGATTATTTATGAAATGCACGTTCGTGGATTCACAAAAGACAAGTCTTCCGGGGTGAAGGAAGGAACGGAAGGGACATATGAAGGACTTCGCCAGAAAATTCCGTATTTAAAAGATTTGGGAATCAATGCGGTGGAGCTGATGCCGGTTTTCGAGTTTGATGAGATGGAGAGCTATCGTATCGTGGATGGCGAGCAGTTATATAACTACTGGGGTTATAATACGGTCTGTTTCTTTGCACCAAACACCAGCTACACTTCAGTGGTAGAGCATAATCACGAGGGTGAAGAGTTAAAACGCCTGATTTATGAATTAAAGGAAAACGGGATAGAGGTCATCTTAGACGTGGTGTTTAACCATACGGCAGAGGGAAATGAAAACGGCCCGAATTTCTCCTTTAAAGGAATTGATAATAATATTTACTATATTCTGACACCGGATGGTTATTATTACAATTTCAGTGGCTGTGGAAATGTTATGAACTGTAATCAGCCGGCAGTCCGCAGATTTATCATAGATTGTCTGCGTTACTGGGTGACGGAGTACCGGGTGGATGGCTTCCGGTTTGACTTAGCGTCTATTCTTACCAGAGATGAGAAGGGGGCACCTATGGCAGACCCGCCGCTATTACAGGCGATTGCCTGTGATGCTATTCTCGGAAAGGTAAAGCTGATAGCGGAAGCATGGGATGCAGGAGGTCTTTATCAGGTGGGAAGTTTCCCATCTTTCAGCCGTTGGGCAGAATGGAACGGAAGATACAGGGATGATATCCGTCGCTTTTTGAAAGGTGATGATGGAATGGCAGGAATTGCGATTACTAGAATTACAGGTTCTACGGATTTGTATGACCCGGTATACCGGGGAAAAAGTGCTTCCGTGAATTTTTTGACCTGCCATGACGGATTTACACTCTATGATTTGTATTCCTATAACATGAAACATAACGAAAAGAATGGCTGGAACAACACTGACGGCGATAACAATGGAAACAGTTGGAATTGTGGTGTGGAGGGAGAAACTGACGACCCGCAGGTTGAGGGACTGAGACGCAAAATGGTAAAAAACGCATTTGCAACCTTGATGTGCAGCCGGGGTACGGCAATGTTTTATGCCGGAGATGAGTTTTGCAATACTCAGTTTGGAAATAACAATGCCTATTGCCAGGATAACATTATTTCATGGCTAGACTGGACAAGGCTGGAAAAATATCGTGAAATTCACGACTTCGTCCGCTACATGATTGCATTTCGTAAGAAGTATGCTGTTTTGCGGAAAACAACAAAAGGAGTATCCTGTAATCTGCCGGAAATCAGCATTCATAACGGTACACCCTGGAAAGGTGGTACGGAATATACCAGCCACCTTATCGGGATTATGTATGCGGGAAGAGACGAGGCAGATACGCGGGATGAATTTGTATTTTACAGTATGAATGCCTACTGGGAGCCGCTTATGCTGCAGTTACCGGATCTTCCGGAAGGGTTGCAGTGGAAGGTGAGTGTAAATACTTCTGTGGAATACGTAGATGGAAGAAATATGGAGGAATTTACAGATTTTCGTGAGAGGCGTCTCATAAATATACCACCGAGGACTGTGGTAGTGCTTGAGGCAGAGCAATGTCGTGATACACAGCAGGATATACAGAACATACGTAGGGCAGAGTTAGAAGCTGCATATGATGCACTGTTATAGAGAAACAAGGAGCTGACGCTATGTGGCGCAGCTCCTTGTTTCTGTTTTAGGAAAGATGTCCGTTGGCATATAAACAGTAAGAGATATCTACTAGCACTTGTTTATTGTGGTCGTCTAAGCCTCTGTAATTATTCAGTAAGATATCCTCTTCTGATGAAACTTCTAGCTGAGGCAATTCCCGGCAAGAGGTGTTGCCGAGAAGGTAATCGGAACTGGTGTCTAGATTTTGAGCAATCCGAACGATTGTAGCATAATCAGGGTGGCGGCGATTTTTGATGTAACCGTTCATAGTGTTAGGAGCCACATGGATTTTTTCTGCTAACTCCCGCTGTGTTATTTGCTTTTCATCTAAAAGGGCCTGAATACGTTCCCCTAAATTCATAAAATCACCTCATAGTGTATATACTAGTAGATATTACCTATATTTGGTTACTATACTAATATAAAAAAATATGAATTTTAGGAAAATGCGCAAATCGCGCAGATTGTTCTTTAATTTCAAGAATAATCGGTGGATGCAATTTACAACCATCCACCGTCTAGGGTAATGATTTGTCCGGTGAGATAATCATTTTCGGTACATAACTGCAGGGCAAGAGCCGCTACTTCTTCCGGCAGACCAAATCGCCCAGCGGGAATTTCTTCTGTAAGTGCGCTCCGTTCTTCCTCGGAGAAACAGGCATTCATTTCGGTGTCGATGACACCGCAGGCGATGGCATTGACCTGGATATTACTGGGGGCAAGTTCTTTTGCCAGTGCTTTAGTGAAAGCATTAACACCACCCTTACATGCGGAGTAGGCAACTTCGCAGGAGGCACCGGAGATACCCCAGATGGAAGAAATGTTGATGATTTTTCCAGCTTTCCGGTGAACCATATGAGGGATGGCAAATTTGCAGGAAGAAAATACGGAGGTGAGATTGGTATTTACAATCCGATTCCATTCTTCGATTGTCATATCGCTAAGCAGACCGATGTGTGAAATGCCGGCATTGTTAATGAGCACATCCACACCACTAAAGCGTTTTTCTATCTGTGAAAATAACTGTTCCATATAGGTGTGGGAAGCCACATCTCCAATGCTTGTCAGTATGTCTACATGAAAATTATGTTCTAATTCCTGTTTTAAGGAGAGAAGTTTGTCCTCGGATTTTTGACAGGTAATGACAAGCTGATAGCCTGCCTTTGCGAAAGTGATGGCAATTGCACGTCCGATGCCCCGGGAAGCCCCGGTGATTAATACAGTTTTTGACATAAGTGTTCCTTTCTAGTTACATTTAAGGTTAGGTATCTAAAGATCATTCGCCATAGTTTGCTACTGTTCTAGTTTACCATGTATGATAAAACGCAACAATTGTGTATTAAAAAAATCGCCAGAAAAATTTTTTTTTGCTGGACAATGTAAAAGAAGTGTGCTATTATAATTAAGCGCGATTTGAGATGGCGTAAAAATGGAATAACGATGCGTGGCTCAGCTTGGTAGAGCGCTGCGTTCGGGACGCAGAGGTCGCAGGTTCAAATCCTGTCGCATCGACTA
>JAQXGQ010000112.1 GCA_029006795.1 Clostridiales bacterium
AGATTCGGCACTTTATCCAGTGTTAAAGAGACTTTCCGAAAATGGATATGTGGAAGTTTATGATCAGCAGTTCCAGGGGAGAAATCGGAAATATTACCGTATTACGCAGGCGGGGGTATTGCAGTACGAAATGCTGCGGGAGGAATGGCAGCAATACACTGGTACCATTGAAATGATTATGAATGGTGAGACAGTTAAAGAGAGCATGGAGGAATGAAAATGAACAGAGAAGAATATATGAAGTTGTTAAAAAAGCAGCTTAGGAAGTTGCCAAAAGAAGATTTTAATACAGCGGTTGCCTATTATGAAGAATATTTTGACGAGGCAGGTGCAGAGAATGAAAAACAGGCAATTGAGGATTTAGGAAGTCCCGAGGAGGCTGCGGGACAGATTATCCGTGATATTGCAATTAATAATACAAAGAAGCCGGCAGGAGGCATGAAAAAAGGAATGAATGCAGTCTGGGTTGGACTTCTGGCAGTATTTGCAGCTCCGGTAGCTTTGCCGATTATACTGGCATTGTTGTTGATTCTATTGGCACTGGTGTTCGTAGCATTTGTGGTAGTCTTTTGTGTGTTTACGGCAGGAGCATCCATTATTGTGGCCGGCCCGGTTTCTATTCTGGGAGGATTTGCGGTAATTACAGAAAATGTAGCTGCAGGTCTTTGCTGCTTTGGATATGGATTGATAGGAATCGGAGCAGGACTGTTAGTGGTTTATGCGATGTACCAATTGTGCAGAGTAATGGTAAATAAATTGATTCAAGTATTTGGACGGATGGCAGAAAAGGGAGGAAAAAAGCATGACTAAAGGAAGAAAGTTTGTAGTGGGGTGTTGTATTACCATGGGAATAGGAGTGCTGCTTTGTGCAGCTGGGATTGCTATGGGAGGCAGAGTGACAGGCATCAATGCGGGGCCGGCTGGAATTGCCGTTTATACACCAGATGGTTCAGAAAATAGAACAAAGGTTACATACCAGACAGGAGAAGAGCAGTTAGAAAAATTTGATGGTATCAAAATCGAAGCGGATTATGCAGATGTCACGATACAGCCTGCAGAGCATTATGGAATTTCCTATCATATAGATGAAACATATACGTTTTCCTATGAGATAAAGGATGGAACCTTGGTGGTTACACAGAAGATGCCGTCGGGGATAAATTCCGATTTTACGCTGTTTAGTTTTGGTGATGTGTCAAGTGAAAATGAATATTATGAACACGAATATATTACTGTTTATGTACCAAAGGACAGTGAACTTAAAGTGGTAGACGTTAATGACGATTCCGGGGAAGTGAGTTGCGACAATTTTTATGCGGAGCAATTGAAAATAGAGGCAGATTATGGAGATGTAGAATTAAATGAGGTAGGAAGTAAAAATGCAAACATTATTATGGATTCAGGTGATTTGGAGATTTCTTCTTTCGCCGATGGGAACATCAATGTGGAAAATGATTACGGAAATGTGGTACTAGAGGATGTGAAAGCAGGAGAGGTAAATCTGAAAGTGGATTCAGGAAACCTTAAAGTGGCTGAGATAACAGCAGACATAGTTAAGGCAGATGATAATTATGGAGATATTACATTACAACAAGTTGAAATAAATGGTATTAATCTAACCGCCGATTCAGGGAATATTTCATTGGAGGATGTGAAAGCAGAAGACCTCGGTGTTTATAGTGATTATGGTAATGTAGAGGGAAAAAATATTAAGGCATCATCATTTTCGGGAGAATTAGAGAGCGGAAACTGTAAGATGACAGGACTGGATGTGAAAAGTGTAGATGTCAAGTCAGATTATGGTGATGTAAAGCTGGGACTTAAGGCAAAACTGACAGATTACGGCTACGATTTAGAGACGGAATACGGAGAGATAGCACTTGACGGTAAGGATATGGGAGAGACCTATGCATCTTTAGAGGATGAAAAAGAAAAGATAGCCGTATTCTGTGAGTCTGGAAATATTCAGATTGAAGGAGTGAAGTAAATGAATAAAGAAAGAACATCATGCAGGATTTTAAACCGTGATGCAATCAAGTATTTTGCCATGTTTGCTATGCTGCTAAACCATATTGCAAATGTTTTTCTGACACCGGGAACATTGCTTGCAGAGCTGTTTTTGGATATAGGTTATTTTACAGCGATTACCATGTGTTATTTTATGGTGGAGGGTTATCGCTATACGCGTTCTAAGAAAAAGTATGGTATGAGACTTTTTCTGTTCGCACTGCTGTCACAGTTCCCCTTTAGTTTTGCATTCCATCATGGTGGACTTAGCATGATATATACGCTATTTGTATGCTTTTTAATACTTGTGGTGCGGGAAAAAATAGAAAATAAAGCATTACGAAATCTGTTGGTGGTATTTTTAGTGCTTGCAACAGCAGTTGGAGACTGGCCGTTTTTTGCAGCTGTTTTTGTGATTATGTTTGATATAGCAGGTGATGACACGAAAAAATTCTGGCAGACGTATTTGGTTGGGATTATTGGATTTGGCCTATTGAACTTTATGAGCTATGTAACACAATTTTCGGTAATAAAAGCAGTTGTGTGTGCAGCGGGAGCTTGTCTTGGTATGCTTGCATCCGGTTTGACAATCCGATATTTATACAACGGAAAAAGAGCGGCACACGGACAGAACATTTCAAAGTGGTTTTTCTATATCTTCTATCCGGCACATCTGCTGGTACTAGGAATGATAGACACGATGACGTAAAGCTTTGGTTTTTATTAAAATTGACAAAGGTAAGAAAAATTTGCTATATTCTAAGTAGAGTTACCAATAAAGGTGTGATTTTTTACAGAGGAAAGAGCTGATACAAGGTGAAACACATTGGGAAGATGATATACTCTCTTCGGTGTGAAAGAGACATATCACAGAAAAATCTTGCAAGGGGGATTTTGAGCGTTGCCGAGTTGTCGAGAATAGAAAATGGAACAAAAGAAGTAAGCAGCCTTATATTAGAAACATTGCTGCAGCGATTGGGAAAATCGTTAGACAGATTGGAATATATGGCATCTAACGAGGAATACCGGGAAATATGCCTAAAGGAGATGATTTATCAAGAACTGGCATGTGAAGAATACGAAGTGGTTGAAGCTTTATTGGTGGAATATGAAGCATATGAGATGGGAAACAATGTACTTTGCCAGCAATTTTTGATGCAGATAAGAGCTGTCATCGAGTTTGTAAAGAAAAAAGACACCAGACAATGTTACCGAAAGTTGAGAGAAGCATTGGAACTTACCCATACGGAGTGGGAAGTAGAAAAACTGGAAGAAGCGTATTTGTGTACGCAGGAGATTCAGATTTTGCTTGCCATGTATGATATGTGTTTCATTGAACAGACAATCAATACAGAAAAAATTTTGAAATTAGTGAGATATATAGATACGCATTACACGGACAAAAAGGAGAGAGCAAAGGTGTATCCACAGGCTGTATGGTTGGCAGGCAGGGTGGCTTTTACAGAGGGAAATTTCGGGAAAGCCTATGAATTGTATCAGGCAGGGGAACAGTGTCTTGCGGAAAATGGCGTTCTGCTTTTAATGAGTAAAATTTTAGAGGACGAAAAATGCTGCTTAGAGAAAATGGGACGGCAGGAAGAGATACACGAAAAAGAGAAAGAAATTGCTGCCATTGATTTCCTATATGAAAATGTGCAGAAGAAAAAAACAGAAGAGGATATCCTGTTTTTTGTCCTGAAAAGTTATCAGGGGGAAGTTGTAATCAGTAATGAACTGCTTCGTGAGCTTCGCGAGGCAAAGGGAGTGTCACAGGAGGAAATCAGTGAAGGAGTGTGTGCACAGGAAACTTTATGCAGGATAGAGACTCAGAAACGAGCACCCAAGCGTAAAACGGTGAGAGAAATTTTTGAAAAATTAGACTATGACAGGCAGTTCTTTCAGGGGTATGTGGTGGCAGATGATTATTATACCTATGAGTTGGCGGGGGCAATCAATGAAAACTGGTATAAGAAAAATAAGGAGGAAGCTTATCGGCTTGTGGAAGAATTGGAAAAGATACTGGATTTGTCAATTCCGGTGAACCGGCAGTATATTGGGCATGAAAATTTACAGAGAAAAATAGAAGAAGGGCTGATAAACAGAGAAGAAGAATTTGAGGAATTAAGAAAGTTGCTGCGATATACCATGAAAGATTTTTCAGGACAGGTGTATCGGGAGCCTTCCAGGGAAGAGTTTGTGCTTATTAATCATATGGCATTATGTTTAAAGAAGTTAGGGCGGATGGAGGAAGCGGAAGAGTTATACCAGCAGGTAGATGAACGCTACAAGGGCAGTGTGGTGGAAGCAAGAAATCACGCA
>JAQXGQ010000113.1 GCA_029006795.1 Clostridiales bacterium
CCCTGCTCTTTTGCAATTTTTCCTATCTGCATAATGGGTTCAATGGTTCCCACCTCATTATTAGCAAACATAATACTGATGAGCGTTGTGTCTGGGCGAATGGCATTTTGTAATGCATCTAAGGATACCATTCCTTTCTCATCTACCTCTAAATAGGTTACCTCATATCCTAATTCCTCTAAATATTTACAGGAATTTAAGATGGCATGGTGCTCGATTTTACTGGTAATGATGTGGCATCCCTTTTGTTTGTATTCCCCTGCCACACACTTGACTGCCCAGTTATCCGACTCGGAGCCGCCGGAGGTAAAAAATATCTCACTGGGTTTTGCCCCTAAACTTACGGCAATTATTTTTCTTGCTTTTTCTATTGCTTCTTTTGACTCCTCTCCATAAGAATACATGGTAGAGGCATTTCCAAAATTCTGTTTTAAATATGGCTCCATTGCCTGTTTTACTTCATCCGACATCTGTGTAGTTGCTGCATTATCCAGATAAACTCTGTCTTTATTATATTTCTCACTACTCATTTTTTCTCCACTTCTTTCATATATTAAATTATAGAAATAACACCGGTCTTCCGGAAAACTTCGGAGGTAAGTATTGAAACAATCTTCTGCAAAAAGCGTCTTTATTACCGGAACCTTGCTACTAACCATAGCCGGAATTCTTACACGAATTATAGGTTTCTTCTATAGAATATTCTTATCACGCACCATCGGTGCAGAAGGTTTAGGAATTTACCAGTTAATTTCCCCGGTAACGGCTCTCGGCTTTGCCGTCACTGCTGCCGGAATCCAGACCTCCATTTCCAAATATGTTTCCACGGAAATGGGACACAAGAATTCCGCAGGTGCAAAACTTTATCTATTCATCGGGCTTATCATATCCCTACTGCTTTCTACATTGACAGGTGTCTTTATTTATCGTTATGCACCCTTTCTTTCCCTCACCTGGTTAGGAGATGAACGCTGTATTCCTCTACTTAAAGTATTGGCATTTTCTTTTGCACCAAGCTGTATACACGCCTGTATCAACGGCTATTATTATGGCATAAAAAAAACTGCCGTCCCTTCTCTCTGTCAGTTTGTGGAACAGATTGCCCGGGTAGGCAGTGTTTATTTGATGTATCAGATAAATTTAAGCCAGGGAAAAACCATGACTCTCACCATGACGATCTGGGGACTTGTTTTAGGGGAAGCTGCTAGTACCCTTGTTTCCATCAGTATCTTCGGCTCCTTTCACGGTATCAGAAAACAAATGAAACATTTTCGCACTTACACTAAAAATCTTATGTCTATGGCAGTCCCGCTCACTGCCAACCGTGTGGTACTAAATCTTTTTTCCACTTTCGAAAACGTTATGCTTCCAAACCGTCTGAAGCTCTTTGGCTATACAAATTCCGAGGCATTAAGCGTCTATGGCATTCTTACCGGAATGTCAATGGCTATCATTATGTTTCCTTCCGTGGTGACAAACTCCATCTCTGTCCTGCTGCTTCCCACCATCTCAGAAGCACAATCTATCGGAGATGACCGCCTGATACATCGAACCATCCGAAAAACCATCCAGTCCTGCCTTCTTTTAGGATTTATCTGCACTGCTGGATTTATTATTACTGGGAAATTTATCGGAAATTTTCTTTTTGGAAATGCCCTTGCTGGCACTTTCATTGTGACTTTAGGCTGGATTTGTCCTTTCCTGTATTTAAGCTCCACCTTAAGCAGTATTCTGCACGGATTAGGCTCCCCCGGCATCACCTTTGCGCTCAATCTGATTGCATGTGCCATCCGAATCTTTTTTGTACTTTTTACAGTTCCTGTCTATGGAATCAAAAGCTACCTTTCCGGAATCTTAATCAGCCAGATTGTAGTGGCATTGCTTGCTATCTTTATTTTAAACCGCAAAGTTTCCCATACAGTAGAAATTAACCAATTATAAGAAACACAAAAAAAGCAAAAGTCAGAAACTCAAGCGTTCCTAACCTTTGCTTTTTTCTTTAAAACCTGTCCAAAATTATACTCTAGATAAGTATTCACCCGTCCTGGTGTCAATCTTAATTACATCATCCTGCTCTACAAATAATGGAACATATACAGTAGCACCAGTTTCAACAACTGCAGGTTTGGTAGCACCAGTAGCGGTATCTCCCTTGAATCCAGGCTCTGTATCTGTGATTTTTAACTCTACAAACAGAGGTGGCTCTACCGCAAACACACTTCCGTTGTGAGAACACATCTTTACCATTTCGTTCTCTTTTACAAATTTTAACGCATCACCAATATCATCTTTAGATAATGCAATCTGGTCGTATGTCTCTACGTCCATAAAATAGTATAAATCTCCATCTGCATACAAATACTGATAATCTTTTCTGTCAATACGCGCCTGTGGACATTTCTCGGTAGGACGGAATGTCTTCTCTACAACACCGCCACTCTTGATATTCTTTAATTTGGTTCTTACAAACGCTGCACCTTTACCCGGTTTCACGTGCTGGAATTCAATAATCTGATAGATATTGCCCTCTAACTCGATGGTAATACCATTTCTGAAATCTCCTGCTGAAATCATTCAAACTTCCTCCTTAAGATACGTTGAGTTTTTTAACTCTCTGATTTTTTTATTGTATAATAAATGCCTGTACTTTTCAAGCCTTTTTTCCCCAATCCTACATATTTGCGCGATATTTAGCAATTTTCCACGAAAATCCCTGCTCTTATTCCACCTATTCCACTGCTAAAATAATATTGTAATTCACCCTTTTTTCCTATATAATGAAACCTGATTGCAGTATAATCAGCTACTAACAGAGCAAAAAATACTGGCATCCCATTTCCAAACTTTATATGTGGATGCAGCAGGGAAGGAGTTTTTTATGGTAAAATGTAACAATCTATATGACAATCAGAATTTGAAACAAATCGCTGCCGCAGGAAACGTCAAAGTTTTCGAATACCAGCGTGACTTAAGCGTAACGCCACAGACTGCAGTTACTGCTTATTATTCTTCTGAAATGAATTTGCGCAAGCGCCAGGTACTCATTGAATTAAACGGTACTCCCTGGGTTCTGCAGGCAGGCGCTATGCAGTGGACAGCAGGAAATGTACAGATGGGCTCCGGCATCAAAGGAGTTGGCGATTTTCTTGGTAAGGCACTTTCCTCAAAAGTGACAAAAGAAACTACTTCAAAACCGGAATACACCGGAACTGGTCTTTTGATGTTAGAACCTACTTACAAACATATTATTTTGCTTAACGTCGGAGAATGGGGCAGCATCGTTTTAGAGGACGGTCTTTTCTTAGCATGTGAAGGTTCTCTTCAACAGAAAGTTGTTGCCAGAAGCAATATCTCTTCTGCAGCTTTAGGTGGTGAGGGACTTTTTAACTTAAGTCTTACCGGAAACGGTATCGCCGTTTTGGAAAGTCCGGTTCCTATGGAGGAGCTAATTGAATTTGAACTAGACAACGACGAAGTAAAAATTGACGGAAACATGGCGATTGCATGGAGCAATTCCTTACAGTTTACCGTAGAGCGTTCTTCTAAGAGTCTGCTTGGTTCCGCAGTCTCAGGAGAAGGTCTCGTCAATGTATTCCGTGGCACTGGAAAAATTTTAATGTCTCCGTTATAAAATTTGCCGAAACAAAGTTTCTGCCCTTGGGATTCAGATACAAAAACAGCACCGACTAAAATCGGTGCTGTTTTTACGTTTCTATATTCTTATTTATTTTCAATCTCATGTATCATGTCAATTCGCACCTGGTGTCTGCCACCTAAAAATTCTGCATCCAGATATGCTTTTACAATATCCTTTGCCAGTTCCAGACCCACAATCCTTGCTCCAAAAGCGATAATGTTGGCATTATTATGCTCTTTCACCAGTCTTGCAGTAGCACAGTCAGAACATACCGCTGCCCGGACTCCTTTTACCTTATTAGCAGCAATAGAAATACCTACACCGGTTCCGCAAATTAACACACCACAGTCTGCCTCCCCTGCTACCACAGCTCGTCCAACTTTTTCGCCAAATTCCGGGTAGTTACAGCTTTCATTTCCGTCCGTGCCAAAATTAACGACTTCGTGGCCTAATTCCTTTAAATATTCCATTATCTGAAATTTCATTTCTGTTGCTGCATGGTCATTTCCAATTGCGATTTTCATAATTTTCTAACTCCTATCTATCTTTATTTTTTTGTTTACGCAGATAAAAAAATAAAACAATCTTTTCTAAATAACGTTTCAATACAATCTGTATCTCTTCCTTCGGATGAATTGGTTTTACTAAAATAGTGCGGATACCTGCAAGATTGGCTCCGTAAACATCCGTAAAAATCTGATCTCCCACAAAGATGGTATTGCTCAAATCCGTCCCCATCTCTTCCATAGCCCGTCTATAACCTGCGGGCTTCGGTTTTCCTGCTTTGTAGATATAAGAAACTCCTGCCGCATCATGAAACATCTTAACCCGAGGTTCCTTGTTATTTGATAATAACATACAGGAAAATCCCAGTTCTTTTAAGTGGGTAAAAAGAGCACATGCCCTATCATCCGCCGGAGCACCATGAGGCACTAACGTATTGTCAATATCAAAAATAATTCCCCGGTATCCCTCCTTATAAAGGCGGTCAAAATCTATACTGTAGGTGGAATCCACATATTCTCCCGGATAAAATTTTTTTAACATTCCGTTTCCTCTCATTTATCAAACTTCATTTTCTCTCACACAGGTATCATTCTAACATCTATCCGACTTTTGTGCAATCCCCTAAGTTTGAAAAAGAGGTATGCAAAACTGCATACCCCCTTTCAACCTTATTATGTACTTTATAAAGAAAAATTTTCTTTCTCTCTTGTGGCAGCTAAAATCTCCTGCGCCTGACTCTCCCCTACAAAGAACTGATACTGCTGAAGCACCTGATCCTTTCGCATATCGGAAATGGCTTTCTCCACATCCAGGCTCTTAATATCGCTCTCAGAACCCTTAAGCTCATACGATGCCTCCGGCTGATAACGTCTTGCAAAATCCCATGCCCCGGTATCTGCCCTGCTTTCTCTTTCTTCCTGCATAACAGTTTCCCGGTCAGCCGCCTCTGTCTCTTTCTGCCCGACAGTAGGAAGTTCCTTCGCCGTTTCCGCATCTTCAATCTGCTGCTTCGCTATTTCATCAGTCTTTATTGTATTGTAATCATAAAATCCCGCCCCCATGCGAATTCCTGATATATTCATACAATCTTTCTCCTACCTATTATCATTCTGTCAATTATCTCTTATGTATCTACCTAGCTTATATATGATATTCATCGGCTTTATTTAAGAAAAACACTAACTATTTTCTTATTTATCAAGCATCTTTTTTAACTCACTCATAAAGGTATTGACATCTTTAAACTCACGATATACAGAAGCAAACCTTACATAAGCAACTGCCTCTAAATCTTTCAGCTTATCCATAACAATCTCTCCGATGACACTGCTTGGGATTTCCTTTTCCTCGCGGTTAAAAATCTCTGTCTCCACTTCATCCACCAACTGATTTATTTCATTAATGGAAACCGGTCTTTTATGACACGCACGCAGAACTCCTGCTTCAATCTTAGAACGGTCATACTGCTCCCTGTTATTGTCCTTTTTAATGACAATTAAAGGAATCGTCTCCACTTTTTCATAGGTGGTAAAACGCTTTCCACACTCATCACATAATCTGCGGCGACGGATAGAATTATTATCATCAGCCGGTCTTGAATCAATTACCCTCGTATTTTCGCTGCTGCAAAATGGACACTTCATAACATACCTCCGGTCAAAATCCCTTACTCTGTAGTATATCTATACTTTTTGTAATTGTCAACATAAGATTTTCTATTATGTCTACTAAATTTCAGTTATTTGTACAAAATTTCTCATTTCACAGGAAATAGCTTATCGGATTAACGCGCAAAAGTAAAAATAAATTCTTGGAAATATACGGAGCACACTTTATTCTTATGTTAACTTATGTTTTGCCTCCTTCTCATCAATATCCACTAAAATAATATCCGGCCCGATTCTTACAATTTTACACCATGGGATAAACAATTCAAAGTCTCTCCCTACACATCCAAAAAATTTGCCCGGCCCCGGAACAATCAGCGCCCGGATACAACCATCCTTCTCGTCAAACTCCAAATCCTTTACATTTCCCAGACATTTACAATCTGTCACATTAATGACTTCTTTTCTCTGCAATTCACAAAAACGCATATATTTCCCAAATGTTTCCATTTTAGAAAATATATGCGTCTTTTTCTTTTTTATACGTTAAAACGGAATAAGATAACGTCGCCGTCTTTTACCACATACTCTTTTCCTTCCAGACCGACAATTCCTTTTTCTTTTGCCGCCGAAAGACTTCCGCAATCCAAAAGATCCTGATAATTCACTACCTCTGCACGGATAAATCCACGTTCAAAGTCAGAATGAATTTTTCCTGCCGCCTGAGGTGCTTTCGTTCCTTTTTTTATCGTCCATGCGCGGGTTTCATCTTCCCCTGCAGTAAGGTAACTGATTAAACCTAACAGGCTGTAGCTTGCCTTGATTAACTTCTCTAAGCCGGACTCTTTTAACCCTAAATCCTCTAAGAACATGGCTTTCTCGTCATCATCTAACTCGGCGATTTCCTGCTCAATCTGGGCACAGATGACAAATACCTCGCTGTTTTCCTCTTTAGCACGCTCTCTTACCGCTGCCACATGAGGATTATTCGCACCGTCATCCGCTAAATCATCCTCAGAAACATTTGCCGCATAAATTACCGGTTTTGCGGTCAGAAGATTGTAAGATTTAAACCATTCCTCCGTATCCTCATCCTCCGGCACCTCAAAGGTTTTTGCCAGATTACCGTTCTCTAAATGCGCTTTCACCGCCTCTAAAAGTTCTAACTCTTTCGCTAACGTCTTATCCATTCTTGCCTGTTTTGCTACTTTGGCAATTCTACGTTCCAAAATCTCCACATCAGAGAAAATCAACTCCAAATTGATTGTCTCGATATCTCTTGCCGGGTCTACGCTTCCGTCTACATGCACCACGTTCGTATCCTCAAAGCAACGCACCACATGAACAATGGCATCCACCTCACGGATGTTAGCAAGGAACTGGTTTCCTAAACCTTCACCCTTGCTGGCTCCTTTTACTAATCCTGCAATATCTACAAACTCAATGACTGCCGGAGTCACCTTCTTTGAGTGATACATATCTCCTAACTGTTTTAAACGCTCATCCGGCACTGCCACGATACCCACATTCGGGTCGATGGTACAGAAAGGGTAGTTTGCTGACTCTGCCCCTGCCTTTGTCAATGAGTTAAATAATGTACTTTTTCCTACATTTGGTAAACCGACGATACCTAGTTTCATTTTATCATAATCTCCTTTTATTTCCTTGATTTTATAGGGTTTTTGGCAGTTGCCCTTTTGGTAGAGAGCTTCTGCAACTAAGTCAATCTCCCTTTTCTTCTCATCCTCTGTTGTATGAACATATAGGTTCATTGTAATACCGATATTAGAATGCCCTAATAGCATTTGTAAAGTTTTAGGCTTCATTCTAGCTTCTATGCATCTGGTAGCAAACGTATGTCTTAGTACATGCATTGAAAATCTATCTATACCTGCCTTATCACACAATTTAAATAACATCGTGTCATATGTACTGTTCTTTACCGGCGTACCTTTCTTACATGGAAACACTATATCTGCCCATTCCATTGGAATAACTTTAAAAGTACGATTCTTTTGCTTTTGCAGTTTTAGAAGCTCTACAGCTTCCTCAGTTAATGGAATTGTACGATAACCGGATTTACTCTTCGTCTCTCCGATTCTCCATTGCCTAAGTTCTTGAGGTTTCGGCAATACCTTTTGAACACGCTTTCCATATTTATTTGTATATCTGCCGACATATAACTCATCTTCACGCTGACTTATACCTCGACAAAGTTCCTTACCACCAAAGTCTTTTCCCATGTTGCTGTTCCCTCCTTATTAAAAAAGAGCCCAGACAACCGACAATGATTATACCATGCATGAACTCAAAAGTAAATTCCTATATTTCCACGTTTTCTAATAAATATCTTTCAAATTCTGCCCTTTTTATTAGTTTTTTCTTTCCTACATATAGAACAAATGGGTCGTTAGGAATCTTCAATAATTCCTCCAGCTTATTAATTCCTATGTGACTATAAGCAGCCGCTTCCTCTTTGGTAAGCATAACTTTATTCCAAATCAAGTGAAGATTGTCCGGAAACTAAAATGAAAAATACTGCAGATTTTACATAATGTATTGTAGAAATCTGCAGTATTGTTTTAATAACAAAATTTATTTTTTTACTTTTACATTTATTACATTGCTGTAATTTCCTTTAATTTTCTTGCCGTCTGCTGTGGTATAAGCACATACTGTAACGTAGTATTTCTTTTCTCCTTTCAGCTTACTTATGGTTTTGGAAGTGGTCTTGTTTTTGGAGACAGTTACTGTTTTTACACTTTTCTTAAAGTTTTTATCTGTAGAATACTGGATAATATATCCTTTCGCAGTCTTATCTTGTTTCCATTGTACCGTCAACGATTTGGGGGTTGTGGATTTAACAGAAGCTACGGTGGCTTTTTTCGGCTTTACTGTCAGGGTAATGGTCTTGGTTGTCTTTTTATATTTGCCTTTTGCCGCTGCAGTAATTTTTATCTGGGTTCTTCCACAGCCCTTGATGGTGACTTTGCCTTTCTTGTCTATGATAGCAATCTTGGTATTCGACACTTTATAGGTCAGTTTTCCTCCTCCATTGGTTTTTGCCCCTAGGGAAAATGCTTTGTCACCGTAGGTTTTGATGAAATCTTTTGCGGTGATGGTCTGGCTATTTTCTTCATCAGTATATTGACATGGAATACCATGTTCTTTTGCATATTTCTCTGCATAGGAATCCTTCTCGCAAATGATTATCAAATTCTTATTACAGCCTTCAAATGCATCATCTGCTATTTCCGTCACACTTTTTGGAATTGTTATACTAATCAAACTGGTGCAGTCCCCAAAGGCAAGCTTATCTATATATATCACAATGTCGGGAATCGTTATACTCTGTAAATTACTGCATTTATAAAATTCATGATGACTTATCCCATATGCACTATTAGAAAGCGTTATATTTTCCAAGCTAATGCAATTCTCAAATATAGCTACCCCATAGTTTTTTACACTATCTGGAAACACTATACTTTTCAAATTTTCACATTCCTCAAATGCCATATCTCCTATTTTCGTCACACTAGGTGGAATGGTTATACTTTTTAAACTTCCCTTATAAAATGCCTCGCGCCCTATACCTGTTACGCTGCTTGGAATACTCACTGTTTCTACTTGTCCAGGACACGTAATCAATGTATATTTTTCTTTATCATACAAAATCCCTACATCGTCCGACGAATAACACGCATTTCCTGTTTCTACTTCTATTTTATTCGTATCAGGTAAATAACTCGCATCTTGAGTAAACACCTCTCGGTTGAGATAATTGAAAAAGCTGAAAAAGTTCACAACTTTTTACACTTTTTAAAACGAGGAGGATATTCCATATGGATACACGTTTGGCAAAACGAAATTACAGCATTCAGCAATGGAAAGCCATCATTCAAGACCGGAACAATACGAACCTGACAGTGGATGAATATTGCAAACAGAATGGCCTCAGCCGTAATT
>JAQXGQ010000114.1 GCA_029006795.1 Clostridiales bacterium
GCTTCTGCCAGAGAAACAGCAGAAGGAGTACAGAGGACTTTGGGATGAGTTTGAGGCAATGGATACACCGGAGGCAAAGTTTGCTAATATGTTAGATAAAGTGCAGCCGCTTCTGTTAAATGATGCTTCCGGCGGAAAGTCGTGGGCAGAGCATGGGGTGAAAAAATCCCAGGTGATGGCGCGCAACGAGAGAACCCACGAAGGCTCTGAGGAGCTTTGGGCATATGCGAAGAGTCTGATTGAAAAGAATGTGGAAAACGGACGGCTCATAAATGAGTAGAAAGGTGATAGTAGAATGAATTATAAACAATTTTATGAGACATCAAAAGAGCAGGCAAAAGAGCGCTTTGTACTGGTGGAGGAGCGGATTGCAGAAATCGCAAAAGCACCGGAGGTAAAAGTGCCTTTTGCCGATTATTTTAAAAAGACGGCAGAATTTTTAGAATTATTATCTTCCGTATACAGGAAAGTGGAAAACGGAGACCTTGCAAATGCAGAACTTCAGCAGTTAGAACAGCAGAATAAGGCGCTTTATGCAGATATTTTGCCGGAGAATTATGAAACAAGCTATGCGAATCCGGAATATGCGGTGAAGACTTTAGGGGAGGAATTTGGACTTCTCCTTAACAATGTAGCAGTGCAGATACGCAGCAAAATAGGAAAAGCTTTCCGTGGTGATTTATTGCAGCTTACCATTGCAATGGAGTTGTTTGTGGAGATTTATAACTGTTTTGAAGGAGAAGAGGCACCGGAAAAAAAAGAAATACAGCAGGACATTTACTGGTACTTCCATGATTACAGTGAAATTTTCTATGAGGAGAGTTTAAGACGTCTCCTTGACAGCCGTGAAGATTTTGAGACAGACATTGTTATGAATTCTGACCTTAACGATTTGCGTTATCTTTACTGTTACGGTGAGCACATTGGGGAGAATGAGAAAAAAATAGCGGCATTTTTAAACAAGATGCCGGAGGAACAGATACAGGCAATGGCAGATACTTATACGGAGGGTTACCGTATCGGGTTTGAGACCACAGGAAAGGATTTAAGTAAGAAAGAGACAGTGGAAATCCGCTATCCTATTGGTTTTGAGCGAATGGTTCGCGCCGCTGTCTGCAATTTTGAAAAAATGAAATTAAAGCCTACCATGCGTGTTTCTTCTGTTTCGCCAAACAAACAGTACGACTATGACCAAAGAGAAAATCGTGCCGTCTATTTAGACAAGGCATATGTAGAGAGGTGTTTAGAGGTTCGTAAAACCTATTTAGAAGAAGTAAAGAAGATGGCAGCAGGTTTTGCCGGCCCGGCGGTGATTGAGGTATTTGGTGAAGAACCATTTTCTCCGGTAAGCAAAAAAGAGGCACCGAAATATAATGAAAAACAGCAGCAGTTAGAAGTCTATGAGAGGAATATGGCAGGACAGATGCTGAATCAGTATATCAAAGGTGAGGAGCGCAGCTTTACCATTATTGCTTACCCGATTCCGGCGATTGGTGAGAAATTTGAGGAGATTTTTTCGGAAACCGTAAAAATTAATACCTTAGATTATATGCTCTACCGGGGAATTCAGCAGAAAATCATTGATGTGCTTGATACAGCCGATAAAGTGCATATTACGGGAAAAGGTGCTAATAAGACAGACCTTTATGTCAATATCTGGAAGTTAAAGGATGCCACAAAGGAGACGGCCTTTGAAAACTGTGTGGCAGACGTGAATATTCCGGTGGGAGAAGTGTTTACCTCTCCGGTTTTAGAAGGCACGGAAGGAAAGCTGTTCGTCAGCCAGGTGTATCTGAATGAATTAAATTACCGGAATCTAGAGATTGATTTTAAGGATGGTATGATTGCAGATTATACCTGCACCAATTTTACGGATGAAGCGGAGAATAAGAAGTATATTAAGGATAATGTGCTGATGCACCATGAGACGCTTCCGATGGGTGAATTTGCCATTGGTACAAACACCACTGCATATCGTATGGCAAGAGATTATGACATAGCAGATAAGCTGCCGATTCTTATTGCAGAAAAAACAGGTCCTCATTTTGCTGTGGGTGATACCTGCTACAGCCACGAGGAGGACAATGTTTCTTACAATCCGGATGGCAAGGCGATTGTAGCAAGAGAAAATGTGTTTTCAGCAAAACGAAAAACAGATATAGAAAAGGCATATTTCAACTGCCACACAGATATTACCATTCCTTATGATGAGTTAGATAAGATTACGGCAATCCGCAGGGATGGTTCTACGGTAGATATTATTTCGGATGGAAGGTTTGTGTTAGAAGGAACTGAGGAGTTGAATTTGCCGTTAGAGCCGTAGAATTTTATAAAAATAGTGATTGATTTGATAAGAATATGAGACCCGGTGTATAGGATTTTTCCTGTACACCGGGTCTTTTAGTGTCAATTAGTGCTTAAAGCGCAGAAAAAAGGTCAGAAAACCCTGCTATTACTGTGTGCAAACGATTTCACAAACTTAGGTGGAATTCTTCGAAAAGGTGGGTTATAAATACATACAAGCAAGACGTCGAAGCAAAGAGAATCAAGGATATTACAGAACAGGAGGAAAATATTATGAATATGATAGCAGGGAACGCTATCTTGTGGATAATGAAATCGACCGTTATGGTATCAACGACCGTGATGTACTAAAGGAGAACGAGGATGGAAGTATTGATATCTACGTTCAGCAGAAAAAACCGGAAAAAGAACAGGTGTCAAACTGGCTTCCGGCTCCGGGAGAACCTTTCAATCTGATATTGCGTATTTATCTGGCAAGAGAAGAAGTATTTTCCGGTGCGTGGCAGCCGCCGGTAATACGTGAAATTTTCTAAAAAAAGGAGACGGCTATGTACATAGAATTAAAAAATATTAATAAAACTTTCGGGGATTATAAAGCTTCGGATAATGTAAACTTTGGCATAGAAAAAGGAAAATTGATTGCGCTGTTAGGGCCAAGCGGAAGCGGAAAGACGACAATTCTTCGTATGATAGCCGGGCTTGAACATCAGGATGATGGCGATATTTATATCGATGGAAAATGTGTTAATGATGTCCCGGTAAAGGACAGGGAGATTGGATTTGTATTTCAAAATTACGCTTTATTTCCCTATCTGAATGTATTTGACAATATTGCGTATGGGCTGAAAATAAGGAAGGCAGATAAAGATTACATAAAAAAGCGTGTGACGGAATTGTTAGAACTGGTGGGACTTCCAGGATTAGAAAAACGTTACCCGGCACAGCTTTCCGGCGGTCAAAGACAGCGTGTGGCATTTGCTCGTGCCCTTGCGCCTAATCCTTCTGTACTTTTGTTAGATGAGCCCTTTGCAGCCATCGACGCAAAAGTACGCAAGGAGCTACGAAGCTGGTTAAAGGAAATGATTGAGAAAATCGGTATTACCAGTATTTTTGTTACCCATGACCAGGATGAGGCGGTGGAGGTAGCAGATGAAATTATCGTAACAAATTTAGGAAGAGTAGAGCAGATGGGAACCCCTACGGAAATTTACAAAAATCCGAAAACACCTTTTGTTGCACAGTTTATCGGAGAATCCACGGTTCTGACAGACTATGATAGATTAAAGGGATTTGAGATTTATGAAGGAAAACGTAATGCGATTGTACGTCCGGAATTCGTTAAGGTAGTGAGGTATGGGACCGTAAAACAGTATGAAAGTTTGTATGCGGAAGGAATTGTGGAACAGACTGCATTTCGTGGAAATTGCTTAGAACTCCTTGTAAATGTAAATGGTATCCGCCTAAAAGCGCTTCAGTCTTTTGAAGAGGAGCCTTTTAAAAAGGGAGAAAAGGTAGAGGTCATGGTATATCGTCTTTATGTAGTGGATGAAAATGAAGCACATCTTTTACAGAATGAAGGGTTGCAGGAACATGACATGTTCTATATTTAGGAAAGGGAGTGATAAGATGAAGAAAGCAATCAATATTATTTTGAAATGCGGAATGATTACCTGGGTTTTATTATTGCTGATATGGCAGTTTGGATCTCTGTTTTACAGTGATGATTTTCTTCCTGGACCGATTACCACTTTTGCAGGAGCAGGAAAACTAGTGGCAAGTGGTGATCTTTTGAGGGATATTTTAATCAGCATGCAGCGAGTCTTAAAAGGATGGCTTTTAGGTATTGTGTTTGCAATTCCTGCAGGGCTTTGCATTGGATATTTTAAGAAAATTGGTTTTATTTTTGAACCGTTTTTAAACTTTTTTAGGTTTGTACCGGCGATTGGCTTTATCACATTGTTTTTAATGTGGTTTGGAGTAGGAGAGGAATCAAAAGTGGCTCTTATCTTTTATGCGACCATATTTCCGGTTATGATTAATACGATTGCGGGAGTAAGAACGGTGGACAGTGCATTGATAGAGGCATCAGAGTCTTTGGGCGCAACAGCAGCTTATTATGGAATGGTTTCTTTTATGGATGAGATGACGGGAAAGGTTTTAGATGCTTTAAAGGAAGCTGTTCGTATTCCGATGATTGTAGCCGGACCTGATATACCAGAGGGCAAAAAAGTGGACGCATTGACATCTATTGTGGATATTTACCCCACACTATTAGATTTTTACAATCTGAAACAGGATGAAAGAGAGAAAAAACTCCCGGGTATTTCTTTGAAGGATACCATTGAAGGGAAGGCGATAGATAATCGTACAATTTACAGCGAGTATTTTAGTGTGGGATATGCTCATAGCGTATTTATGGTTCGGAAAGAACAGTACAAACTGGTATATTATGTGGGACACGATGTATGTCAGCTCTTTGATTTAATCAAGGATCCGGATGAATTACATGATTTGGGAGCGATTCCGGATTATGCAGATAAGGTAAAGGAACTCAAGGAGGAATTGTATCGAATTGCAGACCCGGAGAAACTAGATGAAGAATCTTTGAAGGATCAGGCAATCATGGTAGAAGAACGTGGCGGAATAGAACACATTCTTGCAAGTAGAAAGAGTGGATGTGTTCCGTTTACTCCCGTTCCTGAAGGCTTCATCTGAAAGGATAAGGAGAATAAATCAGGAGAGAAACAGAAGAAAAGAGATAATTTATGGAGGATAAGTTTATAATGAAAAAGATAAGTAAATTAATTTTGGTAACAGTGTTAGTGTTGTCGATGTTATTAACAGGATGCGGAAATAAGGAAGTTGAAAAGAAAGCAGAGGCACAAACATCAGAGAGCAAGAGTGAGACAATAGAGCCGGTCACTATCCGTTTGGGAGTGGGAACTTCAAGAACTCCGCATTTTACGGCGCTGGTTGGTAATGCGGAAGGCATTTTTGAAAAATATGGATTAAATGTTGAGATTGTAGAGTTTACATCTGGTATTGAGACAATAAATGGTATTGAACTAGGACAGGTTGACTTTGGATATGTGGCAGATTTCGGTGGATTGAATCGTTTGGGAAATGCGAAAGATGCAAATTTACGCTTCATAGCAAGGTTGGAATCCTCAGCTACTATGAGATTTTATGTGAATCCGGACAATATTTCATTAAAAGTGCCAAGAGAAGAGTATGAGAGATTAAAACAAAAGGGTGTCATATAGATTGACTGCGGAAATGCCTGCTTGACAAAAGACGAAATTGATTCTATGATTCCTAAATAACAGACAGGAAAAGGAGAAAAATCATGGCAAAAGTAGGTATTGTAATGGGCAGTGATTCTGATATGCCGGTAATGGCAAAGGCTGCTGACATTTTAGAAAAATTAGGAATTGATTACGAAATGACGATCATTTCTGCACATCGTGAACCGGATGTATTCTTTGAATATGCAAAAACCGCAGAGGAAAAGGGCTTTAAAGTCATTATCGCAGGTGCAGGAATGGCAGCACATCTTCCGGGTATGTGCGCAGCAATCTTCCCTATGCCGGTTATCGGCATTCCAATGCACACCACATCTCTTGGCGGAAGAGATTCTCTTTACTCTATTGTACAGATGCCTTCCGGTATTCCGGTAGCAACTGTGGCAATCAATGGAGGAGCAAATGCAGGATTACTTGCAGCAAAAATCTTAGCAACATCAGATGATGCAATTTTGCAAAAACTAAAAGAATATTCGAAAGAATTAAAAGAGCAGGTGCAGGCAAAGGATGCGAGACTGCAGGAAATTGGATATAAGAATTACTAAAATATTGGCAGAACAAAAGAGCAGGCGAGTATGTCTGCTCTTTTAAGTTACCTGTTTATGACCAGTATACGTTCAGATATCTCTCGGCATCATCAGATGATAAGTGATATTTCTCCGTTAGTTTGGAACAGGTATCTGTCCTTGAGACACCAAATTCCTGACAGGTTTCCACAAAAATCTTTAAACTTTCCTGAAATGCCTCCTGTTTTCCTTGCTCTAAGCCTTCTGCACGTCCTTCTGCACGTCCTTCTGCACGTCCTTCTGCACGTCCTTCTGCACGTCCTTTTGCACGTCCCTCTGCAAGCCCTTTTGCAAGTCCTTCTGCAAGCCCCTCCTGTGTGGCTTCTTCCCGAATCATTCGTTCCCATTCCCAAGATTTCATATAGCTGATACTGACCTCCTTGCTGCGTTTGACTTTGTTTACGAGGCTTTCTACGGCAGCAATGTCCTGATTGGTGACATTCTTTTCCGTAGTTTCTTCTATATATCTTAGCATATCTCGAAGTTTCTGACTAGGATTTCCTTCTTTTCCTCTGGTATAAAGGAAGATTTTTGTTGCACCGTCGTCATAGGGGAGGGTGGCATCTTCCACACACTGATTTTGGATGGTATATACCATGCGGTTTTTTCCGAAAGGGTCATAGGGGAGAATGGTGATGATGACTACCTCCGGCAGTGCTTCGTAGGACATGTCGGAGGCAAGAAGCTGGGTATCAATGAGACCGTGATAGTAACGCATACGTCTAGGAAGAGTTTCTTTTTCATAGCGTTTGTTCGGCTCGATATCGTAGATGGCAGGAGTGACCTCGGCATCCAGAGAAATTTCGTTTGTAAGATTTGTTTCGTCTGAGACAGTTTTAATATAAGTATCCATGCGGATGCCATGCCGATGTGTATCAATTCCGGGAATATCCTTTTGCGGAACAACATGAACCTTTCGAATGGTTTTCCCTAGAATCGTGGTGAGTAAAATACGGCAGAATTCTTCGCCGATTTCTTCCTGTAATATCATTTGCCGGAAGAGAAAATCGTCTAAAAGATTTAAATCCTCTAATCTGCGGTAATGAGAATCTGTTTTATGATCTTGTGGTGTGAATGTTGTCTGTCTGGGCATAAAAAATCCTCCTTTGTTATGATTGATTCGTTGATTATTGCGGCGAAATGCCGTGACTTCTGAAAACAGAAGTGAAATGTGTTAAAATACGATACTTCCGTGACTATGTAACGGAAAGTAATAACGAGGTATCGTTAAGAAATATATTGGATAAAACATTTATAAATGTAAACTGATTATAATACAAATATCAAAAAGAAGCAAGCAGGAGAATCAATTTTAGCAAGATATCACAAAAAAAGTTTTATAAGAAAAGTAAAACTAATAAATGATATATATTAGAAAAACTAATAGAACGGATAATAATATATAATTGGAAAATATGCGGATTTAAAGCTATACTATACCTAAGAAACCAATCAATCTAGGTCTGTGTTTGCCGGCAGTCACGGACAAAAGACTTTCGTCTTTCTATCCCCGGTATTCCGGGAGGGTAAGCCGCGCAGAAATGAGGTAAAATCAATGGATTACAAAAATTCCGGTGTTGATATTGAAGCAGGATACAAATCAGTAGAGTTAATGAAAAAATATGTACAGGGAACCATGAGAAAAGAAGTTCTGACGGGACTTGGCGGATTTTCAGGAGCTTTCTCTTTAGAAGCAATCAAAAATATGGAAAAACCGGTTTTATTATCAGGAACAGACGGATGTGGTACGAAAGTAAAATTAGCGTTTTTGTTAGACAAGCATGATACCATCGGTATTGATTGTGTGGCTATGTGCGTGAATGATGTTGCCTGTGCCGGTGGAGAACCGTTATTTTTCTTAGACTATATTGCCTGTGGGAAAAATTATCCGGAGAAAATTGCAACCATCGTAAGCGGTGTGGCAGAAGGCTGTAAGCAGTCAGGAGCTGCTTTAATTGGCGGGGAAACAGCAGAACATCCGGGATTAATGCCCGAAGAAGAATATGACCTTGCGGGATTTGCAGTAGGTGTGGTAGATGAGAAGGACATTATCACAGGGGCAGATTTAAAAGCCGGTGACGTGTTAATCGGTATGGCGTCTTCCGGTGTACATTCTAACGGTTTTTCTCTGGTTCGTAAAATCTTTAAAATGGACAAAGAGAGCTTAAATACATATTATGATGAACTAGGAAAAACTTTAGGAGAGACATTGCTTGCACCTACAAGGATTTATGTGAAAGCATTAAAAAGCATCAAAGAAGCCGGTGTTCGTGTGAAAGCCTGCAGCCATATTACAGGTGGCGGTTTTTATGAAAATGTGCCGAGAATGCTGCCGGAAGGCAAACATGCAGTGATTAAAAAAGACAGTTACGAAGTGCCGCCAATCTTTAAAATGATGGCAAGAGAGGGTAATGTAGAAGAGAAAATGATGTATAACACCTTCAATATGGGGATTGGTATGGTACTTGGCGTTGACCCGGCTGATGTAGAGAAAACCATAGAGGCAATCAAAACTGCCGGTGACACACCATATGTCATTGGTGAAATTAAAGAAGGCGAAAAAGGAGTAACCTTATGCTAAAAATTGCAGTACTTGTCTCAGGTGGAGGAACCAATCTTCAGGCGATTATTGATTCCATCGAAAAAGGAACGATTACCAATACTGAGATTTCCGTAGTAATCAGCAATAATCCGAATGCTTATGCCTTAGAGCGTGCAAAAAAACATGGCATAGAGGCGGTTTGTATTTCTCCGAAACAATATGAAAAGAGAGAGGAGTTTAACCGGGATTTCTTAGAAAAATTAAACTCTTATCAGGTAGATTTAGTAGTATTAGCAGGATTCTTAGTCGTTTTGCCGGAAATGATGATAAAACAGTATGAGAACCGTATTATTAATATCCATCCGTCTTTGATACCTTCTTTCTGTGGAAAAGGCTTTTATGGGTTAAAAGTGCATGAAGAAGCATTAGCAAGAGGCGTAAAGGTTACCGGCGCTACCGTACATTTCGTAGATGCGGGAACAGATACCGGCCCTATCATTTTCCAGAAGGCTGTCGAGGTAAAACAGGGAGATACCCCGGAGGTGCTTCAGCGTCGTGTGATGGAAGAAGCAGAGTGGGTGCTTTTGCCAAAGGCAATTAATCTAATTGCCAATGGTAAGATTTCAGTGGTAGATGGACAGATTAAGATTAAAGAGTAAAAGTTAAAAAATTGTAGATTGAAATTTTTCAATCTACTGATGGAAGAGTCGTTTATGCGGCAGAATGTGAGGAAAACATGAAAGTATTAGTAGTTGGAAGCGGCGGACGTGAGCATGCGATTGTGACAAGTGTGGCGAAAAGTCCCCGTGTAGATAAAATCTATTGCGCACCGGGAAATGCCGGTATTGCAGCCTTAGCAGAGTGTGTAGCAATCGGAGCGATGGAGTTTGACAAATTAGTAGCTTTCGCAAAGGAAAAAGAGATTGATTTTACCATCATCGGTATGGATGACCCCTTAGTAGGCGGTGTGGTAGATGCCTTTGAGGCAGAAGGACTTAAAGTATTTGGCCCGAGAAAAAATGCAGCTATTTTAGAGGGATCTAAGGCATTTTCTAAGGATTTGATGAAAAAATACAATATTCCTACAGCTGCTTATGAGAACTTCACTTCACCGGAAGAAGCCCTTGCTTATCTTGAAACTGCAAAAATGCCAATTGTATTAAAAGCAGATGGGTTAGCATTAGGAAAAGGTGTGTTAATATGTAACACCTTAGAAGAAGCGAAAGCCGGCGTAAAAGAAATCATGGAAGATAAGAAATTCGGCACTGCCGGTAATACGATGGTCGTGGAAGAGTTTATGACGGGACGTGAGGTATCAGTGCTCTCTTTTGTAGATGGAAAGACCATCAAAATTATGTCTTCCGCACAGGACCATAAGCGTGCAAAAGACGGCGATCAGGGGTTAAATACCGGAGGCATGGGAAACTTTTCTCCAAGCCCGTTTTACACCAAAGAAGTGGATGATTTCTGCCAGAAATATATTTATCAGGCGACAGTGGATGCGATGGCAGCAGAGGGCAGACCTTTTACCGGAGTGATTTTCTTTGGATTGATGCTGACGGAAGAGGGACCAAAGGTCTTAGAGTACAATGCGCGTTTCGGTGACCCGGAGGCGCAGGTGGTTCTTCCGAGAATGAAAAACGATATCATTGACGTGATGGAAGCTTGTGTGGAAGGAAAGTTAGATACTGTTGATTTACAGTTTGAAGAGAATGCGGCAGTCTGCGTGGTACTTGCCTCTGACGGATATCCGGTGGCTTACGAGAAGGGATTTGAAATTACCGGTCTTGAAAAATTTGACGGAAAAGAGGATTACTTCTGTTTCCATGCAGGAACGAAATTCAATGAGGCAGGAAAAATTGTCACGAACGGTGGACGTGTTCTTGGTATCACTGCAACCGGTTCTGACTTAAAGGAAGCTAGAGCAAAGGCATATGAGGCTACCGAGTGGGTAAATTTTGACAATAAATATATGCGCCATGACATTGGAAAAGCCATTGACGAAGCAAAATGATGGAACAAAAAAACAGGAAAGATTTCAGATGTAGTCTTTCCTGTTTTTATTGTGTCATTTATAATACGGTATGTAAATCGACAGATGTTCCACCCTTAATTTCTATGCAGCAGTTACCATCTATCTGAAGCCATACACTTAAAGCATTCGGGTTATAGACTCTTGTGCAGTCCGCAGAAAAGTGGAGATTTTTTGAGGCTTCCATATAATCAATAATTTCAATATTAGTGGCATACCAGATATCTTCTCTGCCACCCATATAGTTACAAAATTCCTCTATCACATTCCAGTTATCATTGTTGTCAAATTCATAACTGTGTCCCCAGACATACATCAATTTCAAATACTGGCTCTTTTTAAAATTGGCAAAAAATTCTGCTTTCTCCATTAAATCGGGAGCATCATGGTGACAGGTGGGATGCCATTCCATAGGGTCAGTGGGTAATGCAAAGTCATCCACAGGTTCGACAACCCTGCCGTAGGCAATGCCTAACTGATGAAATAGCGCTTTGATTTCTTCACTGTAGGAGCCGTTGGGGTAGGCATGTCCCCGGATAATGCTACCGGTAACTTTTTCTAAGCCTTCCCTGTCCTCTAAGATTTCTCTTGCTGCTGCAGAAAGCGGACAGCGGGCAATCGTGGGATGGGTCATGGTGTGGGTTGCGATTTCGTGCCCTTTATAGAGTTCCTTAATGCGCGTACTGGGAATCCGGGGTGGTACTAAATCCTTTTTGTCCATCATGCCATAATTCAAATTAAAGGTACCGCGGATACCATATTTATTAAAAATTTCCACCAGGCGTTCATCCTGGATTTTTCCGTCATCATAACTCATAGTCAGGGCTTTTGCCTTCCCTTCCGGAAAACAGATATAGACTTTCATGGTAAATAACCTCTCTTATTTTTTGCTTCAAATCCCAGAAACATCTTTTAGTAAAAGTGTAAGTGCTTACAAGGCTATATTAGTACGTTACACAAAAAAAATCAATGACGTTTTTGATGTAATGAGTAAATATGATGCCAGGGTCAAAAGATATTTTGAAAAAAGAGATTGACAATAAACCTTATTAGTGATATGGTTAATTACACAAGTAACTAACCGAAGAAGTAAAGAACAGGAAGGAGCATATCATGTATGAATGAGATACTGACACAGGAGAAGTCCATTTATATCCAGATTAGTGAGATGATAGAAAATGACATTCTCCGGGGTGTTTTACTAGAAGAAGAGAAAGTGCCAAGTACCAACGAGCTGTCGAAGCTGTATGCAATTAATCCGGCGACGGCGGCGAAGGGAGTCAATATTTTAGTGGATGCAGGT
>JAQXGQ010000115.1 GCA_029006795.1 Clostridiales bacterium
TTTTCTGCCATTCCTTCACTCCTTATCTAACAATTCCTCTTTCTTTGCAGTACGCTGCAATACCGCCGTGTACCTTGTCCTTATCAGACAAAATCAAATCTTCTGCCGTCATTCCTTCCGGCATCATCCACTCTACACCAAGTTCCGGATCATTCCAGAGAATACCGCCCTCATCGTTCGGATGATAAAAATCCGTCACTTTGTAACAGAATTCTGCATAATCGGAAAGAACAATAAATCCATGAGCAAAATTCTTCGGAACAAAAAACTGTTTTTTATTCTCCGCAGAAAGCAGTACACCGTACCATTTTCCAAACGTCTTAGAACCTTCACGCAAATCCACTGCCACGTCAAACACTTCTCCGTTTACCACACGCACCAGCTTGTCCTGCGGATGGTTAATCTGGAAATGAAGACCGCGGAGTACTCCTTTCTTAGAAGCAGACTGGTTGTCCTGCACAAACTGACAGTCAATCCCTGCCTCCGCAAAATCGTTATAGTTGTAAGTCTCCATAAAGTATCCTCTGGCATCTCCGAATACTGCCGGTTCAATCACCTTCAATCCTTCAATTCCATTACAATTATCTGTCACTTTAATCTTTCCCATTTGATTTTTTCCTCTTTTCCTGTTATAGTCCTTCTGCAATCTCCATCAGATACTTTCCATAATCCGTCTTAAGCAGCGGCTGTGCTAATTTCACTAACTGCTCTTTATCAATGAAGCCTCTCTTGTAGGCAATTTCCTCAATGCAGGAAATATAAAGTCCCTGTCTTTTCTGGAATGCAGAAACAAAGTCTGCCGCCGCAAGCAGCATGTCATGGTTTCCTGTATCAAGCCATGCAAATCCACGTCCTAAGGTTTCTACGCTTAACGTTCCCCTCTGTAAATACTCATTGTTGACAGAAGTAATTTCGATTTCTCCTCTTGCAGACGGCTTTACATTTTTTGCAATCTCCACTACATCATTGTCATAAAAATAAAGTCCCGGCACTGCATAATTTGACTTTGGTTTCTCCGGCTTCTCCTCAATAGAAAGTGCCTTTCCATTTTCGTCAAACTCTACTACCCCGTACTCTCTCGGGTCTCTGACATAATATCCGAAAATGGTAGCACCATTTTCTTTCTCCGTCCGCTCTGCTGCGCTACGCAGAACTTTCGAGAAACTCTGTCCATAAAAAATGTTATCTCCAAGCACCAGTGCCACCGCATCGTTTCCGATAAATTTTTCACCGATAATAAACGCATCGGCAAGTCCTCTCGGTTCCTCCTGAATCGCATAGGAAAAGCTCATACCAAGCTGACTGCCGTCTCCAAACAATTCTTTAAATACCGGCAAATCCCTCGGAGTAGAAATGATTAATACCTCACGAATATTTGCCAGCATCAAAGTAGATAACGGATAATAAATCATCGGCTTATCGTAAACCGGCATAATCTGTTTTGAAATTGCTTTTGTCAACGGATAAAGTCTGGTACCGGAACCTCCGGCAAGAATAATTCCTTTCATAGTACATCCTCCAATTTTCCCCATACTACAGAATCTATCTTAATTCTTTTCTGGGTTTGTCTTTAAATTTTTCTTAAATTTTCTCATCGGTAATAAAACGCAAACAAGCAGTATCGCCCTAAAGACGGTACTGCTGCCTGCATCTTTTATCTGTTCTGATACATATCCTCATAATATTTCTGATAATCACCGCTGGTAACGTTTTTCATCCAGTCTTCATGCTCAAAGAACCATGCAATCGTCTTTTTGATTCCATCCTTAAACATGGTTTCCGGTTCCCAGCCGATTTCTGCTTTAATCTTATCCGGAGCAATGGCATAACGTCTGTCGTGACCTTTTCTGTCCTCCACATAGGTGATTAAGTCCTTGCTGACAAGTTTTCTTCTCTCGTCATCTTCCGGAAGCATTTCAAGCAGTGTCTCAATGATAATATTGATAATCTCGATATTCTGTTTTTCGTTGTGGCCTCCTACATTGTAGGTCTCGCCCAAACGTCCTTTTTCCTGAACCATATCAATTGCCTTCGCATGATCATCGACATACAGCCAGTCACGGACATTCTTTCCATCTCCGTATACCGGCAGCTTTTTGCCCTGCAGCGCATTATTGATAATAAGCGGAATTAATTTTTCCGGGAACTGATAAGGACCATAGTTATTTGAACAGTTGGTAATGTTCGCCGGGAATTTATAAGTATCAATATAGGCTTTTACTAACATATCTGAAGATGCTTTACTTGCAGAATATGGGCTATGAGGTGCATATGGTGTGGTCTCATAAAAATAAGTTCCATCATCCTCTAAGGAACCATAGACCTCATCGGTTGATACATGAAGGAAACGCTTTCCCTCTTTGAAGGTACCATCCGGCAATTCCCAAGCCGCTTTTGCACAATTTAACATAACAGCTGTTCCAAGCACATTGGTTTTTACAAAGACCTCCGGATTTTTGATACTGCGGTCAACATGACTCTCTGCGGCAAAATGAACCACACGATCAATATCGTTTTCCTCAAAAATCTTTGTAATTGCTTCCTTATCAGTGATATCTGCTTTGACAAAAGTATAATTGTCTCTGTTTTCGATATCCTTTAAGTTTTCAAGATTTCCTGC
>JAQXGQ010000116.1 GCA_029006795.1 Clostridiales bacterium
AGGTGGAAGTACAGTAATGTATGTAGCTGACTGTTACTAATAGGTCGAAGGCTTAACCAAAAACTATAAGAACAATCGGAAATGTATGAAGTTTTGAAGGTATATATATCTTCTAAATAATCCTCAATAGCTCAGTCGGTAGAGCATTCGGCTGTTAACCGAAGTGTCGTAGGTTCAAGTCCTACTTGGGGAGTTTAACAACTAAATTATGGGAATTGATTAATTCGGCCCCATGGTCAAGCGGTCAAGACATCGCCCTTTCACGGCGGTAACACGGGTTCGATTCCCGTTGGGGTCATTTAACTTATGGACCTTTAGCTCAGTTGGTTAGAGCAACCGGCTCATAACCGGTCGGTCCCGGGTTCGAGTCCCTGAAGGTCCATTTTAAATAAGAATTTTTAACGATCAGGCCCAGTGGCTCAGTTGGTTAGAGCGCCGCCCTGTCACGGCGGAGGTCACGGGTTCGAGTCCCGTCTGGGTCGTTTTGGGATCTTAGCTCAGCTGGGAGAGCATCTGCCTTACAAGCAGAGGGTCATAGGTTCGAGCCCTATAGGTCCCATTTTCGCAAAATTTAAATTTGTGAAAGTTATGCCGGCGTGGCGGAACTGGCAGACGCGCAGGACTTAAAATCCTGTTGTAGAAATACAGTACCGGTTCGATTCCGGTCGCCGGCATTGCAGTGCAGATATGCAATGCTAATTGAATATGTGTGCGTAGCTCAGCTGGATAGAGCACTTGGCTACGGACCAAGGTGTCGGGGGTTCGAATCCTCTCGCGCACGTATATGGAGTGTCCAATTTGGGCACTCTTTTTTTGGCGTATAGGAAACATACATATTTATCAGAAAATATTGCTAAAATGTCAAAAAAAGTATAGAATGAAAGTTAAGGTGACAGCTCTAATCTATTATTTATAACAATAAAGCATCGTATCAATTTTTGAACGAGAGCAGGAGGAAAATAAATGTTACAGGGAAAGACAGTCCTTCTTGGAGTAACAGGAGGAATTGCTGCCTATAAAATGCCGAATGTTGCCAGAATGTTAAAGAAAATGCACTGTAATGTACATGTTCTTATGACAGAAAATGCAACAAATTTTATTACCCCGACTACTTTTGAAACTCTGACCGGCAATAAGTGTCTAATAGATACCTTTGACCGGAATTTTGAATTTTCGGTAGAACATGTGGCACTGGCAAAACAGGCAGACTTAGTATTAATTGCACCGGCAACGGCTAATGTGATTGGTAAGATTGCAAATGGAATTGCAGATGATATGCTCACAACTACGGTGATGGCATGTACCTGCAAGACATTGGTAGCTCCGGCAATGAATCACAATATGTATCATAATTCTATTGTGCAGGAGAATTTAGAAAAATTAAAACGACATGGTTATGAAATCATTGATCCGGTATGTGGTATGCTTGCAAATGGTGATACCGGAGACGGAAAACTGCCTTCAGAAGAAACTCTTGTGGAATATGTAATAAGGGAACTGGCTTTTGAGAAAGATATGCGGGGAATGAAAGTGCTTGTAACGGCAGGTCCAACCCAGGAAGCAATCGATCCGGTTCGTTTTATTACCAATCATTCTACCGGAAAAATGGGATATGCTATTGCAAAAATGGCAATGCTTCGTGGTGCGGAGGTTACTTTGGTCAGTGGACCGGTAGCGCTTCGGCAGCCAATGTTTGTAAAGGTAGTTCCGGTTATATCTGCAGAGGATATGTATCAGGCGGTTTTAGCACGGGCAGAAGAGCAGGATATGATTATCAAGGCTGCGGCGGTAGCGGATTATCGTCCTGCAGAAACTGCAAATGAAAAAATAAAAAAAACAGAGACAGAATCCCAGCTGAAGTTAGAGAAAACAACGGATATTCTTGCAGAGCTTGGAAAACATAAGGGGAATACAATTCTCTGTGGTTTTTCAATGGAAACAGAGCATATGTTGGAAAATTCCAGAAAAAAATTAGAAAAGAAAAATCTGGATATGATTGCTGCAAACAATTTGAAACAGGAAGGAGCAGGGTTTGGCACGAATACGAATGTGTTGACACTGATTACGAAAGAGGGCGAACGGCAGTTAGATTTGATGAGTAAGGAAGAGGCTGCAAATTGTCTGTTAGAAGAACTATTAGCAATCAAAAAGAAAAAAGAATGAATGAACTTAACTATTGATATGTCAGAGGTGACGGGATGGAGACAATAAGAGTACAAAAAAACCAGATAATTGCGAAACAGAATCAGAAAGTAAAAGCATGGTATTTGATTTTGGAAGGTTCCGTGATACAAAGAAATTCCTATGCCAGAGTTGTGTTAGAGAAAGACGGTATCATCGGTGTTTCAGAGAGTGACCGCTATTTATGCGATTATGTGGCGCGTCAGGATTCGGTACTTGTTGTGTTTCCATACGACACTGCGGATGATTTGATAAAAGTGCTGAATGGTCAGGAAAGTATGCGTGGTGTACTGCTTCGTGCAGCGTTAAAGCAGAGACAGATGCTGTTGGAAACATATGCAGGTTTTCAAAATCTGGTGCGACAGTTTCATTCCTTTGTTGAGAGCGAATATAATGATTATACCATGTTGTGCAGCCAGTTGCGTATTGATGGAGAAAGTTTTACCAGAATGGATAACTTTAAACCATTAGACATGGTGCATAAGGCGGAAAACTGGGAAGTGAATAATAGTACCAGTCTGATGAAAGGCTATTTAGAGGCTTATCTGCGTCTGATGCAGAAAGATGATAGTCTTTGCATCGGAGCTATTATGGAGGCATCTTATCAGACAAGACGTGTCACCCAGGGAATTATCGAGATGGTGGAATATCTGCGTTATAATCAGGATATTTTATTGTCAGAATCCGGAAATGATATGTTTCATCTGTATTTTGAATTGTTAATGAAGGCAGAGGGAAACAATTATGATACAAAACCGTTAAGAGACCGCATGGATAAGATGGCAGAGGTTATCCAGAGGTTAGGTATTTATGATGAAGCATTAGTCAGTCAGCGAATTGGTGAATATCAGTCACATGATTTTACTGTAACAGCAGGAAACAGTTATGCAACACCTGAAATGAATGAAGAAACGCAGGATGCGGAGGAATGGGATGATGATTCCGAAGAGAGCGGAGAAGATTGTCTGGCACATATTCTTACATACGCCGGTTACAATGAGCAGAAGATAGAGGAAATCAGAACGCTTATTCAAAAATACAGAGATTTGCCGGATATGCTTTCCACGGATGCAGAAGCATTCGGTTTGAGAAAACAGATATCACAGATGTTCTATGATACTTATTATAAGGTATTTATGAGGACTATGGGTGATAAAGAAGAACCGTCACCGATTGTGGAGATGTTCTTGAATTTTGGATTTATGGATGTTCAGATGGTGGGAGAAGAGAATGCCAACATCCTATATGATTTGACAGAACATTTAGATATGTGTAATTCTGACCATGTATTTACCATTTTTTCATGGCTGAAAAGTATTTATCAGGGAAAAAATGAGCCGTCTAAAAATGAGTTTGACTTAGATTACACCGGTTATCTTACAGAACTGCGGAAAACAGGAAAAATTACTCCGAACCAGGTAAAAGAATACGCAGCAAACCGTGAAATGAAGATTAAATTTGAAATTCAGAATATGTTCACTTCTGGTAACCGTATTACATATGGAAGAATTTCTACATTCTGTCCAATCCTTGGAGAAAATGATTTGATTAACTCCATTGATAAAATGCTTGTGACGGTTCAAAAATTAGATGAGGCAATTAATAATATTCGCAAAATCGACTTTTCTGTATTTTATCGGGAAGTGGTTTTCTCTGATCCGAATAAGGGAATTAACAGTGAGCGGATTATGAAAGAAGTGTTACCGAATATTATTTTGATGCCGAACGCAGGAACAAGGGCGCAGATGTGGCAGGAAACGGCAGGTGTCAAACGCGATACGCCGGCAAGATATATGTTCCCTATTTTTACAGCGGTAGATTTAGATGACATGATGATTGAGACTACGGGAAGATTTCGTTGGGAACTTTGCCGTAAGATTCAAGGTGTTCATTGGAATGATATCAGAGATAAGTCACTAACTGCAGAATATTGTGACTATATCCAGTTCTATCGCAAGAACCATGAACTTTCCACGGATGCAAAGGAGAAAATAAAGAGTGCGTTGCAGCGAGGAAAGAATAATTATCGCGAGGTATTTGTAAAAGATTACCAGAACTGGATAAAATATGAGTCAAAAGGAAGTTTCCGTTTGAATAAGGTATCACGTGAAATTTTAATCACCTATTGTCCGTTTTCGAAGCAAATCAGGGAAGAACTGAAGTCAAATCCGATGTATCAGAGTGGATTGCACCGATACGATATACAGACTGCAAAGAAAGTGCAGCGTATTCAGGGTGTATATGACAAATATGTGAAAGCCGGTGGCTTTATCAATGCGGAATTAAAGGAGAATTTAGATTACTATTCTTTATAGTAATAGATATTTGGAGTTTTCATAAGATGATTGGAAAACATGAAAATAGAAAAAGCCAGGTGAGCAATCACTTGGCTTTTTCTGAGGGGAGTATAAATAATTAATAAGGGGTATAAAGTAATATGAAATATCTACAGATATTTCATATCACAAAGACAGTATAGCTTATTCAAAAATAAAAAGCAATTAAAAAATAGATCTGTGTATAATTTTTTATTTTTCTCAAATAATAATTTTGCAGTAAGCAAATAAGAAAACAACGGTGTTTAAAAATAAGACACCGGAATGGAGGAAAAAATGGCAAGAAACGCAGATACACAGAACAGCAGCTACGAGAACAATTATGAGCAGAATGCTTCTAAGAACAAAGCGTCTAACAAAGCATCTAACAAAACATCTAACAGCAACGGACAGAATTCATCCGGACAGAACTATTCCGGACAGGACAGCAACGGACAGAATTCATCTGGTTCTAACTGCAGATAGTTTGTCACCGACAGAGAAAAAAAGCATAGGATATAAAGAGTAAAATCTTTAGCAACAGAAAACAGATTACGAAGAAACGTCTTTGTAATCTGTTTTTTGGCAGTTGGGAGGATGTTATGGCATTTTATACAATTCATCCACGGGAAATATCGGATGTTATGTTTCGAAATAAAGCTATTATCATAGATGTAAGAGAACGGGAACCGTATAGAGATTATCATTACAGAGGAGCAGTAAATTGTCCTTATGAGGAAATGGACAGATGGCTGCATCGTTTTCCCAAAAGAAGAACGTTGATTTTGTATTGTGAATATGGGAGTACGAGTCTTCTGGCAGCCAGAAAATTGTCTAGGGAGGGCTATGAAGTGTATACGGTAGTGGGTGGAATACAGGCGATAAGGTCTTATCTGGATTTAAACGAAAGTTGATTAGACAGAGGAAATCTTGTACTAATAACGATTGACATGCAAATTTAGAACGGATAATATATAGATAATACCAGGTCGCCAGACATGAGAAAACAGAGGTTTATTATAAGAAAGATTTGCGACAGAAAGTGTTAGGAATTTGAATGAAAACATATGAGTTGGTTGTGCCTTGCCATTTTGGATTAGAGGCAGTTTTAAAACGGGAGATTTATGATCTCGGCTATGAAATAGAGCGCGTAGAGGACGGCAGAGTGACTTTCCTCGGAGATGAGGAGTCAATCTGCCGTGCTAATATTTTTCTGAGGACAGCGGAGCGTGTACTCATTCAGGTAGGGCGTTTCCGTGCTACAACTTTTGAGGAACTTTTTCAGGGAATTAAGGCTCTGCCGTGGGAAGATTATATTCCGCAGGACGGAAAATTCTGGGTCAAAAAGGCATCTTCTATAAAGAGTAAGCTCTTTAGCTCTTCCGACATCCAGTCTATTGCAAAGAAGGCGATGGTGGAACGGTTAAAAGGGAAGTATCATACAGAATGGTTTAAAGAAGACGGGGCACCTTATCCGGTGCGCATTTTTCTGTTAAAAGATGAAGTGACAGTGACGTTGGATACCTCTGGGGATTCGCTACATAAGAGGGGATATCGAACCATGACTAGTAAGGCACCGCTGACGGAGACGTTAGCGGCGGCTTTACTGCTGTTGACTCCGTGGAAAACGGACAGAATTTTGGTAGACCCGTTTTGCGGAAGCGGTACATTTCCCATTGAAGCAGCCATGATTGCGGCAAATATTGCACCTGGGATGAACCGGGAATTTACGGCAGAGCAGTGGACAAATCTGATTGACAGGAAACTTTGGTATGAGTGTGTAAAAGAAGCACAGGATGAGATAAATGATGATATTAAAGTAGATATTCAGGGGTATGATATTGATGGGGAAGTAATAAAAGCTGCAAGAGAAAACGCAAAGCGTGCCGGTGTAGAGCATCTCATTCACTTTCAGCAGCGTCCGGTGGCAGA
The DNA here is from genome assembly GCA_029006795.1 of Clostridiales bacterium. Taxonomy (GTDB): domain Bacteria; phylum Bacillota; class Clostridia; order Lachnospirales; family Lachnospiraceae; genus Roseburia. Next base: position 6,429 of record JAQXGQ010000116.1, read on the forward strand.
ATTACGGCATCCTAAGAAATACGGATTTATTGTGACAAATCCTCCTTACGGTGAGCGTTTAGAGGATAAAGCGGATTTACCGGAGCTTTATGGGCAGATAGGGGAGGCTTACCGGAATTTAGACGCATGGTCAATGTATCTGATTACCAGTTATGAAGATGCGGAGCGATATATCGGGAGAAAGGCGGACAAGAACCGTAAGATATATAATGGAATGCTGAAAACTTATTTTTATCAGTTTATGGGTCCCAAACCGCCGAAGCGGGATAGGATGAAGGAGAACTAAATGAATTATTCAAAAAGATTTATTGCCTTAGGAGGAGTAGTGGCAATTACTTTTTTGATAAAATATAATACTTTTTTTTCAGGCTATGAGCAGATTAGTAATTTCAGGGGCGGCGATTTGGAGGAAGAAACATGGAATCCGTTAATTGCCTCTAGTGTGAACGATAACCTACTGTCAGTAGTAATTGATAATAAACAGTATACCAACGAGGAATATTCCTTTTTTATGGATGATAATCTCAACATTATGGTTCCAGTGAATATTTTACGAGAGGCATTAAATTGCAGCGCCCATGTTTATGACGGAAAAACTCTTCTGGTGGAGAAACATTCCAGCGAGGTGGAATTTGAGATGGAGGAGTATACGGCAACGGTAAATGGAGAGGAAGAGGCGATTATATCTCCGTTTATGCAGAAGGATGACCAGTATTATGTGAGTCTCAATGACCTTTCGGAATATTTGGATTATTCTTATAGCTGGGATATGCAGGAGAATCAGGCATTGGCATCGGACAATTCTGTAAACACTGCCATTGTACCACCGAAATATGATTTGCGTGAAAAAGGCAGGGTGGCAGAGGTGCGTGACCAGGGAAGCTACGGAACCTGCTGGTCTTTTGCCGCACTTGGAGCTATGGAGTCTGTTTTACTGCCGGAGGAGCAAAGTCAGTATTCTGTAGACCATATGACATTGTCGAATGATTTTGAATTAACCCAGCATGACGGTGGAGACTATACCATGGGAATGGCATATTTAGCAGCATGGAAAGGTCCGGTTTACGAGGATGATGACCCTTATGGGGATAACAGGACGGATAGTGATTTAGCTCCGGTAAAGCATGTTCAGGAAATGCAGATTATTGATGGAAAGGATTATGAAAAAATCAAGGAGGCGGTATTTAAGTATGGAGGTGTACAGACGTCTATTTATAATGCTTTGCGGAGTTCACAATCCTATTCGCCTTATTTTGATAAGGTAACAAATTCTTATTGCTATATTGGTACAGAAAAACCAAACCATGATGTAGTTATCATCGGTTGGGACGACAATTATCCAAAGGAAAATTTCCCCGTGGATTTAGAGGGAGACGGAGCTTTTATTTGTCAGAACAGCTGGGGAAAAAATTTTGGGGAAGATGGAGTTTTCTATATTTCTTATTATGATACGAATATCGGAACTCACAATGTTGTTTACACAGGCATTGAAGACACTGATAATTATGACAATATTTATCAGAGTGATTTGTGTGGATGGAGAGGTCAGTTAGGGTATAATAAAGAAAGTATGTATGGGGCAAATGTATATACTGCAAAGGGGGCAGAGAGCTTAGTGGCAGCAGGATTTTATGCTACGGCGAAGGATTCCCAGTATGAACTTTACGCGGTACGGCAGTTTGAAAACGAAAGCTCCTTTGGCGAAATGATACCGGTTGCATCTGGAAAACTCAGTAATGCAGGTTATTATACAGTAAAATTTAACCAGGAAATTGCTGTGGAGCCGGGGGAAAAATATGCGATTGTACTCCACATCATTACACCTAATTCCGTTCATCCGATGGCGATTGAGTACGTGGCAGATGAGGAGACGGCAAATGTTATTTTAGATGATGGAGAGAGTTATATCAGTTCTAATGGAAACAAGTGGGTGAGTATTGATACGGTAGAGAAAGCCAATTTGTGCATTAAGGCATTTAGTAATAATCAGTAAAAGGTAATATACATGGAAGAGAAAACGTTAAAATTTGCGGCAGCCTCTCTTTTGGTATTGATGATAGGTGTGTGTATTGCACTGCCTTATTTCCCGGATATACATACAAGGGTAGAGGAAGCGAGAGAAGCGAGAGTTGCGGAAGAAGAATTTGCGGCAAGTCAGGTGGAAATGAATGACCTGACAATGATTAATACAAATGTGTCTGACAGCAGTTATGGAGGACAGCTCAGTCTGCGTCTTCCCGAAGGAGTTGAGGGAAGCGATATCCATTTTACAAATGATTATGTGACACAAACAATACGCATTGAGATACCGGAAACGGACAGCAGATATTTTGACAGCTATCCCATTGCCGGCAGCAGTAATCATATAGATACTCTTTCCTATGTCAGAAAGGGTGAACTAGGAGTGATTGAAATTGTAATGGACCGGGTATATGAGTTGGAGACGGATTATGATGACAACAACTATTATTTTGATTTTTTGACACCGCAGGAAGTGTATGATAAAGTAGTTGTAATTGATGCAGGGCACGGCGGCAGAGCTCCGGGAGCCACGAAACAGGGCGTTAATGAGAAAGATATTGATCTTGCTATTGTGCTGCAGCTGAAAGAAATTTTTGAGGAAAACGATCAGAATATCGGTGTTTATTATACGAGAACCGATGATAGCAATCCGACCTTCGACCAGAGGGTGCAGTTGGCGAATAAGTCCGGTGCTAACCTGTTTATCAGCATACATAACAATTCTACCAGCAGTGGAAGAATGTCGAGTGCAAGCGGAACATCAGTAATGTATAATGAGGCGGATGAGATGGGCTTAAGCCAGCGTTTTGCCCAGATCTGTATTGAAGAGGTAACAAATCAGATTGGAAGCCGGAACAGGGGGATTGTGCAGGGGGACAGCATTTATATTATCCGTACCAGTGAGGTGCCTGTGGCGCTGATAGAGGTGGGATTTATGACGAATCATGAGGAATTGAAGCTGCTTTGTTCCGAAGATTACCAAAGAGATACGGCACAGGGAATTTATAATGCAATATGCCGCGCATTTGAAGAAGGATACTAGTGTGAAAGGAATATTATGAAAAGAATTATTTTTGCGACCGGTAATGCCGGAAAAATGAGAGAAATCAGAGAGATTATGGCAGATATGGATGTAGAAATCCTGTCGATGAAAGAAGCAGGGATTGAGACTGATATTGTGGAAGATGGGACCACCTTTGAAGAAAATGCCATGATAAAGGCGAAAGCAATCGCGACGTTCACAAAGGATATTGTGTTAGCGGATGATTCCGGGTTAGAGGTAGACTATCTGAATAAGGAGCCGGGAGTATACTCTGCACGTTATATGGGAGAAGATACTTCTTATGAGATCAAAAATCAAGCGATTTTAGACAGGCTTGCCGGCGTCCCGAAGGAAAAGCGTACGGCACGCTTTGTCTGTGCCATTGCAGCGGCAATGCCGGATGGTGAGGTATTAGTGACAAGAGAGACGATTGAGGGATATATCGGAGAGAAAACGGCGGGAAGCAATGGATTTGGCTATGACCCTATTTTTTATGTGGATGAATATGGATGTTCCACAGCAGAATTGACGGAGGAACAGAAAAACGAAATCAGCCATAGAGGTAAGGCGTTGCGTGCCATGAAAGAGAAATTGAATCAGTACGGATGTTAGTCGGTGTCATCCGGGTTTCTAATGGGGATTGGAAATAGTATGGATACGAAGGATTTCATATGAGAATACTGATTATAAGTGATACACATAAGAAACATGAAAATTTAAAAAGAGTGTTGGAGAGTGTTTCACCGGTAGACCTTTTGATTCATTTAGGAGATGCAGAAGGATATGAGGATATCATAGGTGAGATGGCAGGATGTCCTATGGAGATTGTGGCGGGAAACAATGATTTCTTTTCAAGATTACCAAGGGAAAAAGAACTGCAGATAGGGAAGTACCGGGTGCTGATTACGCATGGACATTATTATTATGTTGCATCCGGTATTACGGATATTATGAGTGAAGCACAGGCAAGAGGGTTGGATATTGTGATGTTTGGCCATACTCATGTGCCTTTGATTGAGTATGGAGAGCATGTCATTGCGTTAAATCCAGGCAGCCTTTCGTATCCGAGACAGGAGGGAAGACGCCCTTCTTATATTCTGATGGACATCAATAAAAAGGGTGACGCATTTTTTGAGATTGAATATTTGTAAAAAAATGAAAAAAGGTGTTGACATTTATTTGCATGTGCTATATAATAACACTTGCGTCACGGATGAAAGCAGAAAATAATCATGTGATGTGTTACTGACAAGTTTATATCGGGGTGTGGCTCAGCTTGGCTAGAGCGCCTGGTTTGGGACCAGGAGGTCGCAGGTTCGAATCCTGTCACCCCGATTTCATGCGGGTGTAGTTCAATGGTAGAACACCAGCCTTCCAAGCTGGATACGTGGGTTCGATTCCCATCACCCGCTTAAAATCTGCAAGACAGATTTTAGAAAATGTGTTCGTAGCTCAGCTGGATAGAGCAACGGCCTTCTAAGCCGTGGGTCGGGGGTTCGAATCCCTTCGAGCACATTTCCTTACTAAATAAGGTAAGAGACTTGTTGCAGTCTTTATGGTGGGTATAGCGCAGTTGGTTAGCGCGCCAGATTGTGGCTCTGGAGGCCCAGGGTTCGAATCCCTGTATCCACCCTGTTGCGATAGGTGCAACAAAATCTTTTGTTGGGCTATCGCCAAGCGGTAAGGCACTGGATTTTGATTCCAGCATTCGCAGGTTCGAATCCTGCTAGCCCAGCTTAATTAAATAACGTATGGGATATTAGCTCAGTTGGTAGAGCACTTGACTTTTAATCAAGTTGTCCGGGGTTCGAATCCCCGATGTCTCATTAAAAAAGGAATGGAAGTACTGAAAAATCAGCACTTCTATTTTTTTACTCAGGGTTGACTGGGGGTTGACCTAATGTACAATGTTTCGTTGCCAGTGCATTACTCATTCTTTGTTGACGATTATCTTTTAAGCGCATTGAAAAAATGTAATATTTCAGACAGGTTTCTTTCTGTCTGTGTCCGGCTATCTGCATTACCTCTTCTAAATCAAATCCTTGCATGAAAAGATTTGATAAAACAGTTTTGCGCTGTTTATGAGAGGACTTAGGTGCAATCATAATTTTATTGCAATAATATCGCAAGCAATCGTTTATACGTTGTCTGATAATATGATTTCCTTTTTCATCCGCAAATAGATAATCTGATTTTATGGATAACTCTTTCTGAACTCTGATTGCTTCTTTGGCAATGAGCAAAGCTTCATCCGATAAATCTATAATGCGATTTGAATTTTTCTTTGTTTCTCCTTCTGCAATAACATGTACAGTTCTGTATTCTACAATTTTACCATCTACCAATTCAACAGGTCTGTAACTACGTTCTATACGTTGTATGCTGATGGTATGATGTTCGAAGTCTATATCACTAACTTTGATGGCACACAATTCCGATACTCTTAAAGCTAATTGGAAGTTGAATAAAATAGCAAGCGATACAACGGGATTGTAGTCCATATAATGCTTGTAGATATATTCGGTAATTAAGTCTAGTTCTTCTTCATTGAATACCTCTGTAGCCGCTTGTTTGACTTTCTCAGGCTTTATATTTGTATTTTCGATTTTCATATTGAGCATAGGATTTATGATTATATCCTCAGCATCAAGAGCATACGAAAAGACACCATTAAAAATGGACTTGAGATTGCCAAGAGCCTTACTGGTCAAATGATATTTGTTGATAGTAGAATTTAGAAAATTTTTTATGTCAATACGCTTGATGTCAGTAATTTTCATTTTATCAATATCTGAACCTTGGATAAACTTTCTGTAATCATCATAATTTCTTTGGATGGCGGTAGGTTTAACCAGAGTACTTTTGTATGTCACTAACCAGTTTGCATAATAGTTTGCAAATATAAGACGGTCATCAACATTTTTGAAATAATCATCCAATATTTTTTTGTCAAGGTGCTCTCTATCCTTAGCTTGGATTAAACGTCTATTCTTTGGTTTGCTATTGTCAGGAACATATGCTCTACATATATCAGCATTGGTCTTGGAATCTTTAGCAGTCCAAATGCGAATAGGATAGGTTTCTAATATCTTCTTTTCTTTTGCTGTCATAAGTTCATACCTTATTTTTTCAGCATCCGTTTGAGATATTATATGACTAGATAACGATAATGGCAAGTGATATAATGCATTGTCAATTTCTTTAATACTCAAATTTTCAAATTCATTCATTTTTAACACCTTTAAGGTGTTACTCAGCGAAATACTTTTTCAATCGAAATACTTTTGTGAAAAGGCAACGACCTTGTACCTTTCTAATTTTTATTTATAGTCTATATCGTAACCCTCTTTGGTTAAATACTCACGGAGGATATCCAGAGTAACTTCATGATTATAAGCCAGAGTGCCATCTTCATGTAAAAGGACATACTTGTTAGGCTGCCCCCCTCTATTGCCTTTGTATGTATACTGGCGTTGCAAAACAATCCAGAAATCATTTAATAGAATCTTTTTAATCTGCCAATACGTGAATGGCTTAACAAAACAAGGTAACATTTTAAATACCTCTCTTTCTATATTTTTCTGCTAAATCCAATTCAGAATAATATTGTTCTGTTATGGATTCGTTAATGAGTTCAAATTTTTCTGTCAGTTCATAAATAAGTTTATGGCTGTCATCTATCTGTGGCGGATTTTCCAAAGTATAAGGCTCACAAAATTCGTCCCACATATTACGCCACAGCTTAGACTTCCTATGGATTTCCACAAGATAATACTTTTTCTTGGCAATCTCAGAGCGGTTAAAGTATCTGATATTTACTTTGCACTCATAAGGATGTTCGCCAGATTTTGAAAAACCATTTTGAGCGTTTGGAACATAAAAATTTTTATGTCCGATTAAGGTCAAACTCTTTTCATATGTCATGGGAATCTTCTCACTGGTTATTGTTTTCATAAACTCAGAATTTGTTGTCGAATATACGACAGGACGTTTAATTCCTTTGGAACATCGAAACAACTTCATGCCAGTTGGATACAAATGCAGGCGAGAACCTTTTGCATACATCTTTCCATTGACATTTTTCACATCTTTTAAATCAGTCAATGAAAGTCCAGAATCTGAAATATCTTCCAATGCCACATCACTTACATAGGCACTCAGATAAGAACCAAAATTGTCCGCATCTTTGACAGCTTGAATATCTGTATAGCCATGCGACCATAAATTTTGGAAAATCCTATTATCTATGTACGGCGCTTTGGACTGCCATATCAGCAGAACATGTGCGTGCCATGCATTACGTCTTTGTGGCTCAGCTATACATATATATTCTGGAATTGACAGGTTGTTCTTTTTACAATATCTTTTGAACCTCTGCCAGAATTTACGATAGTC
>JAQXGQ010000117.1 GCA_029006795.1 Clostridiales bacterium
AGCTCATACTGTCCCGCTTTCACATGGTCGGAAATATCCACTCTGGTTGCATGCTGCGTATAAACTCTGGTGTCAAGAGAACCGTCTAACAGGGTTTTACTGTTATACTCGGTATCTCTGGAAATACGGTCTACCTCCTCTTTCAAAGAAGAAATCTCCTTCTGGATAGCCTCCCGGTCTGCCGGTGTCATAGTCGCATCACTAGCCCCCTGCACCGCAAGTTCACGCATACGCTGTATAATATCGGTAGTCTCACTTAAAGCTCCATCTGCTATCTGAATGACTGAAATACCGTCAGACGCATTATCAGATGCACGGTCTAATCCCTTAATCTGGGCATTCATTTTACTGGAAATTGCCATTCCTGCAGGATTATCCTTTGAATGGTTGATTTTCAAGCCGGAAGAAAGCCTTTCCATCGTTGTGCTTAAATTGTCCTCGATTCCAAGCAAATGCTTATTAGCAATCGCCGCTGACACATTGTAATTAATTCTCATACTGCCGTTCTCCTTTATCTTCCTGTCTTTCTCTCGCATCCCTGCAGTTTTTTCGACATTCCCTGTCCTAATCTCTGTTTTATATATCGGACGCCTTTTCCTTTCGCTAAAGGGGCAATTTTTTAAAATTGTTTTTTTCGCGTAACAGTTCAGCCATAACCTATAACTTTTCGTTTCTATTCATTGGGAAATAGTTTGCATTCTTACTCAATTCGTATTATAATTATCACATTATGGGCATACTTCTTGTACAAGCCCGATTTATACCAAAAAGGAGGAAATACAAATGGCACAGGTAACAAAATCAACCATGATTGGTGAATTACTTCAGATTGACCAGAATATCGCACCAATTCTTTTAAATATCGGTATGCACTGTCTCGGATGTCCGTCTTCCCAGATGGAGACAATTGAAGAAGCTGCTATGGTTCATGGCATCGATCCTGATGCTTTAGTAACCGAAATCAATGATTTTCTTGCAAAAGACCTTGCATAATTTGTATGCAGCGTTGTCATAACAAAAAAGAACTGTCATCTTGACAGTTCTTTTTTGTTTCACCTATAACTCCGCTAAGGTCTGTAACGCATTTCCCTTTAAAACCGGCTGATAATGCTCTTTAAAGAATGCTCCCGTTGCCGGTGTATAGCTCTGCTGATACGCATACTCGGAAAGGATGTTGCACACCTTGTTAAAAGCCTCCGGCGACTGGCTGCTTTTACTTACCAGAAGATAGTATTTGCGATTTTGTCCATTTTGGTACAAATCATTCGTACCGTCATAAAACCCTTTTAATATATGGGCAAGACGGGTAATTTCCGCCAAATCCTGAAAAACAAAAAGTTTCGTAATGTCTACAAGTACGTTTACCGGAGTTTCTTGTTTTTGATTTTTTTCATTCTTTGATGAAACGAAACTCTGTTCTTCCTGTCTATCCTTCGTCTTCCCGGTGTCTGACTGCCGTTTGAAGAGTCCTAAAATATCATCTGCCCCCTCTGATACAGACGGAAAACCTCCACCGGCCATCACATCTTCGTAAATGTCCTCCGGATCCGGATCCGAAAACTTAGAAAAACGTGTGTCAAGCTCTTCCGGATATTCAACCTTCGTAATCACTAAGATAATGGTATCTGCCGACAAAGGAATCGCTTCAATCATAAGCGGTATATCATCAGCCTCAAAGCCAAACTCATATGCTGCCTGCTGCATCATATCCCGAAACAGCATCTTTGCTTTCTCCGTACCGTATGCGAGTTCGCTCAGCTTAATCTGACGCTCTGCTAAATCTTCTCTTGTTAAAGTACAGCGAATTTGGTTATCATTTACTTTTTCAATTTTCATACAATCACTTCCTTCATCCGGAAAACCCTGTAAACTGTACATCTATTATAAACAAATGCTCTGTTGATGTAAAGTATACCATTGATTAAAACTTTCTAAACCGCGCTTTCCGTTAAAATTTATTCGCATTTTTGTGAAAAATTAACAAAAATGACAAAGGCAGTTGCAATTTAAAACCATTCATGTTATAAAATATGCGTGAGATGCGAAACTGACACGCTTTGAAAGGAGCGGTATCGCATAGAAGAAAAAACATTGTTCGGCAAGTACCGGATTATTTCGGTTCTGGGTGCTGGCAGCAGCAGCACTGTCTATCTTGCTAAGCATCTAAAACTAAAGGTTTATCGTGCCATCAAGTGTATCCCCAAAAACACGGCACACTGCATTCATGCAGCAGATAAATCTTCTGTCTTTTCCGAAGGAAGCCTTCTTGCAGAGGCAGACCTTCTGAAAACTCTTAATCACCCAGGTATCCCCCTCATATATGATATCGACGAAGATGACGATTTTATTTATATGGTTGAAGAATTTATCCAGGGTGACTCATTGGAGGATTTTATTCTCCATCAAGACAACATATCACAGGAACTGATCATTGAATATGGCATTCAGCTTTGCGACATTCTTGATTATCTGCATCATATTACTCCATACCCTATCCTGTATCAGGATTTAAAACCAGAGCATATTATATTATGCGGAAATCAGATAAAATTAGTCGATTTTGGCATTGCCTCATTTATTACCGGTTCCGGTAAAGTTTTCCAGCATTACGGAACAGCAGGATTTGCGGCACCGGAAGCATGTATGGGACAGACTGTAACCCCTGCTTCCGACATTTACGGTCTTGGGAAAGTACTTTCCCTTATGGCGGATGCCGCTCCTTCTTCCTGTTCCACACAGCTATTACACACCATTGAAAAAGCAGCTGCGGATTCAGAAACAGAACGTTACCAGACAGCTGCAGATTTAAAAAATGCTCTTTTGACTCTGAGGGAAACTTACCCTCTCACAAAAAGCACAACAGATTTGGCGTGTCAGAAATTTTCCCATCTCATAACAAAAATAGCCGTTATCGGGTGCAGACCCGGAGCAGGCGCAACACACTTTGCAGTATCATTAACCAGTGTTCTAAACCGGTGCGGAAAAAACAGTGTTTATCTGCCCATAAACCATTCGGAAATCCTTTCCGTCATGGCAGAATCGGGTATTTTCTGGAAGGAGACAAACGGTATCTTCCGTCACGGACACTTTGCCGGAATGCCCCATTACGGACAGGGTGTTGAAAATCCTCTTCCTACAAATACAATCCTCATTCGGGACTACGGAACCTGCATAGAAGAATTTTGGCAGAATCAGGAAAACGAACTTGTATTTCTTGTCATGTCCGGCAGTATCTGGGACATGCCGGATACCCTTGCTTTTGCCAAGCAACTTCAATCACAAAAAAATGTGGTTTTTATCTGCAATTATGATAACAAAAAAGCTGCAAAAAAATACGCAAGACAGTTAAAAAATTGCGTCTACTGCTTTCCTTTCGACTGCAATCCCTTTCATGTTACCGCAAAAAAAGAACGGCTGATATTGCAAATCATAAAAAGAAAGGAGGTATCCTGCCATTTTAGGCATTGGTGGAAACGGGACAAAATCCCATCTGACTATCGGTATTACCGGCTGCACCGCCGGTACCGGCGTCACACATTTAGCAATCGCACTGGCAAATCTATGCGGCTCTAAACTTGGTCAGAAAACTGCCTGCATTGAGTTTCACAAAAGGGACGAGCTTCGTTTTCTGATGACAGAAACACAACTCCCTTTTCGACAGGCACAAAACAGCTGCCGTTCTTATTTCCGCATTTATGATGTTGATTATTATCCAAATGCTTCTTCTAAGGAACTTCCCTCTCTGCTCAATCAGGGCTACGAGTATCTGATTTTAGATATGGGCAACATGGAAGAAGCCAACTTGCCGGAATTGCTTCGCTGTGACAAAAAAATTGTTCTTGGGAGTCTTGCGCCCTGGAAAATGAATAAGTTTCGGAATACTTTAAACCGATTTTCTCAAACAGCATCTTCAGGAGAAGGGTTTATTTATCTTATGGAATCGGGAAATCCTAAGACACTGCGTAAAATTTCCGGAACTTACCATATTATTGTCCGCAGTGTTCCGTTCATCCAAAATCCTTTTCGAATAGGAAAAGAATTTTTTTCTATCCTGCAGGAGCTGCTGGAATAACCTCCTGCAAAATATATCACAATGTAACCGGCGGATTCCTTTTGGTCATCAGTAAATACGGGAGATAAAGCATTGCAGAAAGAACATTTAGAAAAACTTTATTTGGAACTGAGTTTCTTAGAAAACAGAGGTATTACCATCTGGTTAGAAGACTCGCAAAGTGACCCAGAGCATGTGGCAAAGGAACTCTGTGTCAATGAAGAAAACTCTTACATGAGAGATTATGTTTTTGATGAGGGGGTGTTAAAAGAAATACATTTTGATAAAATCAGAAAAAGCAACAAATAATAGGGAACATTACTACAATAAATCATAAGGATCGGAGTACTCAACGCCCACCTTATGAGCCAACAATTAGATTCACAAATCTGAAAAAAAGAGAACTCATAAGAAAGCTGCATGAAACCATCCGGGATTTTTGCAGCTTTCTATGATAAAATACCAAATCGTTTAAAAAAAATTAAGATTTCAAACACCTTTGAATTTACCAATTCTTATGCTACAATAAATACGCTAATTTGACATAATTTCATAAGAAGAAAGGAAATTTTTATAATGAAGAAAAAAATTGTCCCGTTTTTGGCCGCAGGAGTTCTCATTATAGTGGTTCTCCTCTTTATGGTTTTAAGCAACATTATTGAGAAATATACCCCCTCAAAGGAACGGCAGGATTTGTCGGAATACTATGATCTCTCCTCCGATGAGGATGTTGCTATTATCTTCAACCATGAGGTCATTGACTCTAAAGGACGTATGATAAATGGCACTGTTTACTTAGATTACAATCTAGTTCACGACTACATCAACGAACGTTTTTACTGGGATGCCAATGAGAACAAGCTGCTCTACACTACCGCCACAGATTTGATTACCGTAGCGGCAGAAAGTGACAGCTACAATGTAACAAAAGATACCCGTTCTCTTGGGCATACTATCGTAAAGGCTGACGCTTCCACTGCATATATTGCTGTGGATTTCGTAAAAATGTATTCCGACTTTACCTATGTAACCTATGAAGAGCCGAACCGTATTCTTATCACCAACAACTGGGGAGACTACGAAACAGCTCCCCTGAAAAAAAGTACGGAAATCCGCTACCAGGGCGGTATCAAGAGTCTTATTCTTGCTGATTTGGAGAAAGGTACGGAAGTAACCGTATTAGAGCCGGACGAAACCTGGACGAAAGTTCTTACCACAGACGGCATTATCGGATATGTAAAATCAAAAACCCTCGGCAGTACGACCACACAAACTGCTGCCAGTGACTATGTTCCGGAAGAATTTAGTCACATCCGCAAGGATTTTAAAATTAATATGGCATGGCATCAGGTAACCAATGCAGATGCCAATACCACAATCGCTTCTGTTTTGCAGAACACCAAAGGTATCAATGTCATTTCACCGACCTGGTTTTACCTTAATGACAACAACGGCAATATTGCAAACCTTGCCAGCAGTAGCTATGTGGATTACTGCCATCAGAACGGTATTGAAGTCTGGGCATTAGTCAGCAACCTTGAAAATAAAGAGGTCGACACCACCGAGGTCTTAACCTATACCTCCAAACGTGAAAACCTGATTAATAACCTGATTTCCGCCGCTATCCAGTATAATCTCGATGGTATCAATGTAGATTTTGAATCCCTGAGCCACGATGTCGGTGACGGATATATTCAGTTTATCCGGGAGCTTTCCTTAAAATGTGCCAACAACGGCATTGTCCTATCGGTAGACAATTATGTACCGACAGAGTACACCGCTTTTTACAACCGCGCCGAACAGGCGGTTTTCGCAGATTATATCGTAATTATGGCATATGATGAGCATTATTCCGGCTCCGAAGAAGCAGGCTCGGTTGCATCCATTGGCTTTGTAAAAGAAGGTGTTACCAACACGTTAAAGGAAGTTCCTGCAGAACAGATTATTCTGGGCATGCCATTCTATGCCCGTGTCTGGATGGAAACACCGATTGCTTCCGAAGAAAACTCTACAGATAGCACGGAAGCTGCCGATAAAACTGAGGCTCCTGCAGAAGACGGCAGTACTGACAGCTATACCTTATTCGAACTCAGTACCTATGCAACAAGCATGTCCGAAATACAGAACTTAATCAGTGCTAATGCTGCCACACCGGTCTGGGATGACGCTGCAGGTCAATACTATGTACAATATGAGAATGGCGGAATCACTTACAAAATCTGGGTAGAAGATGCCCTCTCTCTGGAGGAAAAATTAAAAGTCATGCAGTCAAACAACTTAGCTGGTGGATCTTTCTGGAAACTTGGCATGGAATCTTCCTCCGTCTGGGATACTATTATTAAATATATTAATTAATACATCTCTATAACCTTTGCTGCACGCTAACAGCTGATGGTCTGCAACACTTTATACCATATTTTTTCATAATTTCCGGGATTTGCGAATAATTTATGATAAGCAAATCTCCGGGAATTTTTTTATGAAGAAAAAGATTGAACTTGTTATGGCAGTGTGCCTGATTGCTGCTGCCCTTCTTCTTGCCAATCAGGGAACCGTCTTTGTCCAGAGTGACGAAGTGAAAGAAAAGAAAGACTGTATTGTCATTGATGCCGGTCACGGTGGTAGTGACCCCGGTAAGGTAGGTGTCAACAATGCCTTAGAAAAAGATATCAATTTATCCCTTGCCTTAAAGCTGAAAAAGGTGTTAGAGCAGGAAGATTTGGAAATTGTTTTAACCAGAGACTCTGATGCTGGACTCTATTCGGAGGGAAGTACCAATAAGAAGGCAGAAGATATGCAAAAACGCTGCCAGATTATCACCAATGCCAATCCGCTTTTTACCATCAGTCTTCACCAGAACAGTTATCCCTCTCCTGAAGTAAAAGGCGCCCAGGTCTTTTATTACGGTCAGTCTGCCGGAGGCAAAGAGTTAGCCGACATTTTGCAAAGTAGTCTTATTTCCAATGTCAACCCGGAGAACAAACGGGTGGCAAAGGCAAACGAGAGCTATTATCTGCTCAAAAAAACACCCACACCTACCGTAATCGTAGAATGTGGGTTTTTAAGCAATCCCGAAGAGGCCGACTTACTGCTATCCTCCGATTATCAGGATAAACTGGTAAACGCCATCTATCTAGGAATTATGGAATACCTAGAAAAATAGCCCTAATTACAATGTTTCCTTTATATTTTTTATAAAGCTCTCTGCGATATGATATAACCTAGAGGTCTGAGCCTTATAGCCTTCGCTTTCCTTATCCGGCACATCCGCAGACTCAGCTTCCACACCGTACATACCCATAGAAAAGTGATTCAAATCCAAATCATCTATATAGGCACAATGAATATCGGAAATGGTATCTCCTTCGCTGCACAGCCTCTCTGTCAGGTCATTAAGTTTGTCTTCAAACAGTCCTTTTGTCTCGCTGTTGTCTGTAGCAATAAATCCGCTGATACCACTTTCCTTTGCCTGGAAGGTTGCTGCGATTTTTCCCCGTAGTTCGCTTTCCATCATAATATCGACAATTCCCTTTTTATCGATGCCACGGACAATCTTCACAGAAACATTCATCACCTCGTCATTAACCATAACCGGAACACAGTACTGTTCCTCTTTTGCAAGAATACTGCTGACGGACAGTTGCGCAGACAAAAGCCTCATTTCCCGTACATCAATGCTGGTAACATTTTCGGTATTAATCATGGTCTTCATTACATTTTCTGCCAGTTCCCCTAATTTTTCCTGAGCAATTGCCATGTCTGCAGGCTCAGAAACTGCCTCTCCGAATTCCTCTAACAGTTCCTTCTTGATTTCCTCTAAATCCTCAATACCCGGCTTCTCATCCGCATCTTTCACTCCACTGCCAAAGATTTTTCTAAACATCTGGTTTCTGTCTTTTACCATGCTTTGCATCGCTAACACATTTGCCATAGTATTCGGAACATCATATTTCTCCAATACCTGGTAAATGTCCTTCGTCACATTGGCTGCCTGCTCTAACTGCTCTAGCTGCTCCTTTGCGTATGCCATATCCATCTGGCTCTCATCCGTCTCTGCCTGTGCCAATGCTGCTTTTAACTGCTCCGGTGTCATGTTCTCCCAATCCGGTGTCTGCTGCATCACCATACGCATCTTTTCCGGTGTCATGGTATCTAACACATCCTTTAGACAGTTATTCTGATATCCCACCTCTGACTGGTATGCAGCTCCTATCTGCTCTGTGATGGAAGTGCCTGCAGAAGTACGTTCCACCCCGTTAAAATCATCATTCACTGTATATTCCATTTTACCGCTGCGTTTCTCGGAACGGACTGCTGTCAGAAGATTTTTCATGGTAAGCTCTGCACCTTGATTTACTAAGGCTCCGATTGCTGCCCCGTCTGTATTCTCTACCTGTCTGATCAAACGGTAAATACCGATATAGGAACTGCGCTCCTCCTCGCTGATAGCATGATTCTGCTCTAATTTCCAAAGATATTCGCTGTATTTTTGCGTATCTTCACCACTGATACTCTCACCCATGATCTCTTCCGCAGCACTGTTTATTTCTGCAAAATTCATCTGCAACGGGTTAATACCACGTTTCATCATTTCCACTACAACAGAAGGTGTCAGATTTTTGAAGGTTCTCTGCACTTCCTCATCAGCTGCCTTCATCTCCGCCACAGATTCTTTTGTTATTTCCAGACTGTTATATCCCAGAATACGGACTGCACGGCGATTCTCCTCGGAATCTTCCAATTCCATATCTGCTAATATCTCGTCCACATTTCGGAATGCCTTCTGTATGGAATCTCCCAAATCGGCGCGTGGTGATGTCATCAATGTCTCATATCGCTCATTCGCCTTATCAAAAGTATCCTTCAGTGCCGTTCCTGCTTCATGTACACCGCTAATCGTGGACACGTCTGCCTCTTTCATACCGAGCACATAAGCCGGAACATATTTAATCTCCGTTACTTGTTTGGTAATTTCTTTAAACAGGGAAACATTTTCCTCAGAGGCATCAATGCTTTCCGAACTGAGAAGATGCTGATAGTAGGAATTTTCCAGTTCCTTTAACTGCTCCACTAAATCTGCTAAAGGCTCTGTCTCAATGGAAATACCCTGTTTTAACAGCGCATAATTTGCCTGCGCTGTCATGATAAGGCGAATCTCCTCTAACTGGCGTTGTGCAGTAATCAGGTTCAGACCACTATGCGTATACTCCTGTATCGCTTCTCCTCCGTTATCTATGTCAGCACCTGTTTCCCCCTGTGCCATCTTCAGACGGTTTGCCGCCTGCTCTAAACTTTCTATGGTAAGCTCCATACCATGTTCTATCACATAGGCAACATCTTCATCTGTTGCAGCCTGAACGATATCCATAGCGTGCTGTGCCTGTTCTGCTAAGCTGTATCCCTCTATCAGCATGGCATCCTTCGGTCTGCCGCCCTCTCTGACAGCCACCGCTACAGACTCCACTAATTCTTCCGTAGAGACAGGAAACTGCAATTCCTTTAATTCCTGTGCATAAGAAATATTCTGTGGTGTCAGTGAAATATCATTCTCTAACATCCACTTGCTGGTCTGTATCGTGCTTTCATTGACCTCTAGCCCTGCCGTCTGAATGACTGCCTGAATTTGATTCAAAAAGGACGAAATATCCACAGGCGGTGCCGGCTGGTAACTACTGCTTCCACTGTATTCTGCCATATAAAGATTTTCAATAGTTGGCTCTAACTGATTATCTAGCAGATATTTGACAGCGCCCTCGGAAGGTGCTGAAAGTGACCCCGCCATTCCAAGAGCCTCTACCGTGTCACGCAGATTTTCTTCTGTCAGTGGCAGGTCTGACTGGGCAAATGCCCGGCTTAACTGTCTTGCTAATTCCGGACTTCCGGCAATTGCTTCTATCTGCTCCGCTGTCAATTGATCCCCGAAACAGGATACGTCCGCCCCTGCTTTTGCTAACTCTGCTTTAATCTTATCTGTAACAGTGACAATCGTATTAGAGGTAGTGGCATCTAAAGAAAATCCCTCTTCCTGCATTTTTGCATAATCTTCTCCTGAGGTAGTATTTGAAAGAACCGCCATCTGATTTTTCCGCTCAGTGGCATCCATAGAGGTTCCCTCTTCCATTTCCTCTAAAATAGTGTTCTGCTCTTCTTTTGCCGGATTTAAGTAGGTAACATCCTTTACATTAATGGACTTTGTGCCCGCAGCATCGGATGTTTTTACTGCGTCTCCAAACAGCGATACTTCCTTTGTCTCCCCCTGTTTCGTTGTCTGCTGCATTAATTCTATGATACTCTGATTCTGATTTTGGTACTGCTCTACTTTCATTCGGCAAATCTCCTGTTCTCGCTTCATTTAAACCAAAGAATGGCACAATTCATTCGTTCCCTCGAAATCTTGTGCCATCCATAGCTGATGTATATATCGGTCACATCAGCCCAATTATTAAGTTTTTCATTTATTTTCCACTAAAATTTGAATACTGCTACCCCATATGCCGAAAGTGGATATGCAAAAGAATATTTTCTGCCATCCCACTCTTTTGCCGTCGCTCTGTAAGCAAGGGGACGCTTTTTACCGCTGCCGCCAAATTCTGCTGCATCACTATCTAAAATCAGCTTGTAAGTCTTTTTAGCAGGAACACCAACCCGGTAATCTTTTCTTTCTACCGGAGTGAAGTTGCAGACAAAAAGCAATTTATTTTTTCCATCTTTACTCTTACGTACAAAACTGAAAATACTGCGTTCTGCATCATTGGCATTAATCCACTCAAAACCTGCCCAACTGCTGTCTAATTCATACATTGCCGGATTCTTCTGGTAAATATGCAGCAATGCCTTTACCCAGTTCTGCATATGCGCGTGGTTCGGATTTTCAAGCAGATACCAGTCTAATTCTCTCTCTTCACTCCATTCCTGAACCTGTGCAAACTCCTGTCCCATAAAGAGAAGTTTCTTACCCGGGTGTCCCATCATAAAGGCATATCCTACCATCAGATTTTTAAACTTATCTCCCTCTAATCCGGGCATCTTGTTGAGCATGGAACATTTCAAATGTACTACCTCGTCATGGGAAAGTACTAAAATATATTTCTCACTTTCATTATAACTCATGGCAAAGGTCATCTTGTTATGATTATCTTTTCTAAAATACGGGTCTAATTTCATGTAATCCAGGAAGTCGTGCATCCAGCCCATGTTCCATTTGTAGCTGAAATTTAATCCCTCTTCTTTCACCGACCCGGTTACTTTCGGCCATGCGGTAGATTCTTCTGCAATCATAACCGCTCCCGGATTTCTTCCTAAAATCAGGGTATTGATATGTTTGAAAAATTCGATTGCCTCTAAGTTCTTGTTGTCACCGTATTTATTGCGTACCCACTGCCCGTCCTGTTTACCATAATCCAGATACAGCATAGAAGCAACTGCATCCACACGAAGACCGTCTACATGATAATGCTCAATCCACATCAGAGCACTGCCAATCAAAAAGTTCTTTACTTCATTTTTGCCATAGTCAAATATTTTTGTTCCCCAGTCCGGATGTTCACCCTTTCGCGGATCTGCATATTCGTAAAGGCAGGTTCCGTCAAACTCTGCAAGTCCGTGGGCATCTCTCGGAAAATGTGCCGGTACCCAGTCAAGAATAACACCAATTTTGTGGCGGTGACATTCATTGACAAAATGCGCAAAATCCTCCGGTTTTCCATAGCGGGAAGTTGGCGCATAGTAACCTGTTACCTGATATCCCCAGGAACCGTCATAAGGATATTCGGAAATTCCCATCAATTCAATATGAGTATATCCCATATCTTTGACATAAGGAATTAAATGTTCCTCTAAATCCTTATAGCTGTAGAACCCATCATCCTCTCTGCCTGGATGACGCATCCAGGAACCCGGATGTACCTCATAAATTGCCATAGGCTGCCCATAAATATCTTTGGTCTTCGCACGCTCATCCATCCATTTATCATCTGTCCATTTGAAATGGTCGATGTCTGCTATCGCCGAAGCGGTACCCGGACGAAGTTCTGCATAGTTTGCATACGGGTCTGCCTTGTAAAGCCGCTTTCCATCTCTTGTTTCAATCAGATATTTATACAGTTCTCCCTCTTCCACACCGGGAATAAATAATTCAAAAATTCCCATCGTCTCCGGCTCTAACCGCTTCATTTCATTTGCAGTCTCATCCCAGCCGTTAAAGGAACCTATCACCCATACGCGTGCCGCATTCGGCGCCCATAAATCAAAACATACTCCACGAATACCATACTGATCCGTAAAATGCGCCCCCAGTTTGCGATAGATGTCATAATGTGTCGCCTGTCCAAATAAATAGCGATCCAGTTCAGAAAAATTAGCCATACCTTGCACCCCTCTTTTATTTATTCATAACAATAGAGCGCTCAAAAATCTACCCTCTATTGCTTCTTTTTTATCCCAAAATCCTTTTCCCGAAGGATAATATAATCCTCCGCATCATATCTTCTGGACGTAATGATGCTGAATGCCTTTTTCAGCCCGCCCCTCTCTGCTCTTCCTATGGCTGTGTCCACAATATCCTTTACTTCCGTCAGAGTCGTTGCCCTGTCATACTTCTGTATATTGCTGATACTGTTATAAAGAGCCAACACACCCATTTCATCAATGGTGTATCCCAGTTCATTGGCATAGGATTTTGCAAATGCTACCAGTTCGTCGCTGGTAAAAATAGGAATATTGACTTTCTCAGAAAATCTGGCAGCAAATCCCGCATCTTTACGCAATGCTTTTTCAATTCCCTTATGAGTATCTTCTATGATAACAAAAATACCGCTGGTATCGCTCTCCAATAAAAGAGCCAGTTTTGTTGCTGCTTCTTTGGAAATTCCTCCCACTTTCTCAATAATCAGACAACCGCCTGCCACCTTTTTTAGCAATGCTGCAATATCCTTCTGATTAAGTATGGAAGCCTCAATTTTCCCGATTCTTCCGTTCGGACGACCGGTTTCCTTCTGTAATGCCTTCACCATGCTTGTTGCAAGAACTGTTTTTCCGCTACCACTTCCGCCCTGAATAATCATATTTCCGGTAGAAGCACTCTTACCGGACAGCAGACGTCTTGCCGCACCTGTCATTGCCTGGCAAAGCTGCTCCTCCATCCCTTTAATCGGTACAAAATATGTAAAAATGCTCCTCAGTTCTTTGTCTAAAGAAGTAATCGCCTTAAAGTTATTTTCATCCTCAGGAACATCTATTTCAGGTAAGGACTCCTCCTTTACTGTTTCCGGTTCAGAAATCTTCTGAGCAGCTTCCTTTACAATATCATCTGCTAATTCCTCTGCCATAACCTCTTCCGGTTCAACCTCTTCCGGCTTAATTTCTTCTGCTCCCCTATGCAGAGGCGGCATCTCCTGTGTCTGTCCTGACAACGCCTGTCGCATCAAATCCTCCTCGGAAGGAATTGGATTTGTGAGCTGACGCATCACCTCTTCGGAAAAGTCTAGTTCTTCCTCTGAAAAATCTGGCTCTTCCTGTGGCTGTTCTGCTGTCGTCTCGGCAATTTCCTGCGCTTCTATTTCCTGCGTTTCTGCCTCCTGCGGCTCATAAGCTGCCGCAAGGCGCTCATCCATTTTTGCATTTTCAGAGGATAATCTGTCTATCTCCTCCTGCAAAATCTGATTCATATTAGCAACCATCGCGGCAGCTTTATCGTCACCTAGCTCTCCATTTTCGAGGTATTGTTCTTCTAACAGTTCTTTTGGAGTAAGCCCGGAATCTAATTTAGGAATAATATCCACCAAACGCTCCATAATATCCCCGGCTTCCTGCAATGCCCGCGCTTTCGCAGATTCTAATTTACGCTGCTCTGCTTCCTGCATTGCCACCTCTGCTGCCCGCTTGGTCTTTTCCCATTCCGCAAGGACTTCATCAATACTCATCTGTCCCGTAATCTGTGGCACCTTCTGCGCACCCTCCGGAACCATAAGACTAATCTGCCCGTCATAGTCCTCTGACAATAGTTCTTTAAAATTTATCTTTAACGAATTGTCAATCTCGGCATCTGTCTCAATATGCTCGTGATATGCTTCCTCTATCGGTTCTTCCTTAGGTATCTGCAGGTATGGAATATCCTCCACCAGTTTTTTGATATTATCCATACTGTCATCCACAGCTTCTTTCTCGGTTGCTGCCATAATCTGCTCCATACTCTTTTGAAGCTCTTCCTGCAGATTCTGAGTATTAAAACGTTCCGGTGAGAGTTTCACATCCGGGATCTGTACCGGTTCACTGACAATTTCACCGGATTCTAAATTATCCTCCGGGCGAACCTCTACAACTCCCTCTTTCTTCTGACGGAATTGGCGGTACTTTTCTTCCTGTTGTTTCGACAACGGCTGATACAGCATCTTTAACTCTAATGCCCGCTCCACATAAGGGCCATCCCCAAACCACAATACCAGTTCATCACAGGCATCCACACACTTTTCGCTCATGCCCGCTTTGTGATATAAATATGCCAGTTCATATGCCCATTCTTCAGTATATTCCTGTTCTTTTAGCTCCTCTAAAATACTAATTAGTGTCTTATTATCGGCACCTTCTGCTTTAAAGATTTCATATTTTAAAACATATTTCAAATTATCATGGGGCGCAATCTCCACAAACTCCTGATAGTAGTCCTTTGCCTCATCATAATTTTTCATCTTAATCGCAACCTTTGCCAACCGGTAGATAATCATTCTGCCAATCGGCGACCTATCATATGCCGCCAGAAGAATCTCACGGCTCTCCTCATAACGTCCGGCATTTTCATATATCTCACCGGCTTTTACCAACGCGTTAACATTTTTGACTTTATTCCAATTAATCGTATCCGCGATTGCGGCTGCGTTCCGGTAATCTTTTTCCGCAGTCAAGGATTTCATCTGATCCAGCTTTAGTTTATATTCGTATTTGTCCAATTTTGCCACCTCAGAACGTGCTATTTTCTCTTATTTTACTCCAGTTTGCCATGAACCTCGTTCATAACCCCTCCGCTTGCGCTAATTTTATCATACGCACTTAATGATGTCAAAATTTATCGAAACAACACCCTGCGGGATTAACTGTCTGCTTTTTCCTGCTTCGTTTCCTCTTTTTTCTTTCTTTTAACAGGTTCTTCCTCATAAATTAACTGATTGGTCTTCTTATCTACCCTTGTTAATTTTATATATTCCTCCGTATTATCAGAAAGTCCTCTTTTTCGCAGGAAATAAGAAACGCTCCGCTCCACAATATAGTAGATAACAGCCATAATCGGCACACCGAGAAGCATACCGAGGAATCCCCACAGCCCACCAAATACCATGATGGCAAAAACCACCCAAAAAGAGGAAAGCCCTGTAGAATCCCCTAAGATTTTAGGTCCGATAATGTTTCCGTCTACCTGTTGCAAAATAACGACAAAAATTAAAAAGTAGAGTCCCTTAATCGGATCCTGCAGCACAATAATGATAAATGACGGGACTGCCCCAATAAACGGACCGAAAAAAGGTATCACATTGGTCACTCCGATAATAACTGCGATTAATATGGTATCCGGCATTTTCATAATTGCCAGTACAATATATGCCAGCACACCGATAATGGCTGAATCTAAAATTTTGCCTGAAATAAAACCGCCAAAAATTTCATTGCTCTTACGGACAGTTTCTATAATCACATTAGCTCGAACCGGCTTAAAAAGCGCATACACAATTTTTTTTGCCTGCCCCGCAAACATCTCCTTGCTCGCCATCACATAAACGGAAACAATAAGTCCTATAAATATGTTAAGGACAAACTTAACCCCATAGATAACTCCAGTGGTAATGGATGCCAGATACGCCTGCACCTTGGTCAATACATCCGTCTCAAAGAAGTTTTCCAGTGCTTTCGTTGCCTGCTCAATTCCCTGCTCTACCATCCCGGATACTTCCGTATTCCCATTCGTCACATCCTCAATCCATGTTGTGAGGTTATTGACCTCTTCCGGCAATTTTGTCACAATACTTTGAATACTCTGACCGACAGACGGCACAATGGCTGCAATAAGTAATACAAAAATCATCACTAGGAAAAGAAGCGAACCTGCAATCGCCGTTCCTCTTGCCATCTTTTTGACTTTCTTCTCATTTTTTATTCTAGGCTCTAAAAATTTTATGATGTATTTCTCTAAAAATTTCATCACCGGATTTAACAAATATGCCACTACAAGACCAATGATAATGGGCTGCAGTGTCAATGTTAACTCTTTCCAAAAATCTGCAAATCCGTTATATCTGTATATCATAAAGAAAAACAGAGTGCAGCAACAAAATGTCACAAAAATTACCAACGCAATTATCACATACTGTTTCAAATTCCACATATTGTGTTTTTGTTCCTGCATTTTTTGCTCTTCGTTTTGCAAGTCTATCCCTCCTGTCTGCTTCCCTATCTTTTAGACATCTCCCGCAGTGCCCGCTCGTGAGCTTCGCTCCCTCGCTCACGGGCTCTCGCCCTATCAATCGGAAAAGACAGGCATATTCTTGTGCAAGCACAGATATGCCTGTCTTTTCCGATTGGCACTGCTCAATGCTTATATGTACATTATACCCTATTCTGATGGTTTTGCAAATTACAACCAGGGCAAAATGTCGTCTTATTCAGGTATTATTGTTACTGTTCACGCCCAATGTCAGTGAACAGTAACGTATTATTTACAGTAATATTTTCCCACAAAACCAAAGGATGCCGCAACCTACGGCATCCTTTTAATTTCTTATATAGATTGTTTCAAATCCTTCGCTAACTCGTAAATACCTTCTAGGATTTCCTTGCATTGCTTCATGTCCGTAACTGTCTCTTCAGATGTTCTAAGTCCTTCATTAGAGGAAGCTGCAACCTCCTCACTGGTCGCAGACAGATGTGTGATATTATCAGAAATAACTCCCGTACTCTTTAAGATGTCCCCGACAACAATTTCGCTAGACCGAATATTCTTTGCTAACTCCTCCACTTCTTCATTGACCTTTTCGAATTTCTCTCTGGTACTCTCAATTAATTCATTCTGCTTTGTGACAGTTTCAACAGAATTCTGAACACTGTCATTCACACTCTTGGTATCTTCCATTAATTCCTGAATAATGGCTGTAATGTTATTGGACGCTGTCTGGGTCTGCTCGGAAAGCTGTCTGATTTCTTCCGCTACAACGGCAAAACCTTTTCCAGCCTCTCCGGCACGGGCTGCCTCAATAGACGCATTCAAGGCAAGTAAATTGGTCTGACTGGAAATATTTAAAATCGATCCGACAAATCCCTGTACTTCTTCCACTTTGGCATTTAATCTTTCGATAACTTCTACTGTTTCTCTGCTTGCCTCTGCTACGTTGTGTGCCTGCTGATTTAAATCATTCACCACATCGGCACCTTCTTCTACCGTAACACCGGTTCTCTTCGATACTTCAATCATTTCCTTGATGCTGGCTTCCACCGCATCCGTATGATCCTGAATCTCAATGCACATATCTGCCTGCTGCTGGATTGCTCTTGCAGTACTGTCGGTGCTGTCTGCAATATCATTCATTGCAGAGTTACTGGTATCAATACTGGTCTGTAAATTATCAAGCATTTTCATTGCATCATCAAAATGCTTCATTATATTTTCTGCGACAATCACCATTTTTTTGTTGCTTTCT
Source organism: Clostridiales bacterium (assembly GCA_029006795.1). GTDB lineage: Bacteria > Bacillota > Clostridia > Lachnospirales > Lachnospiraceae > Roseburia. The sequence goes on from JAQXGQ010000117.1 coordinate 17,731, forward strand.
TCCTGCAAATCCGCCGCATCCGTGATAACCTGCATATTTTCACTGTTAAATTTAATTAATACCTTTACCCCCCGGACTGCTGCAAAAGAAACAAGTATCACACAGAACAATGATAACACTCCTGCACTCTGCTGTTCACTATTCCAATTTCCATAACTTATCAGCACCTTAATTACATTAGATACTAAAATAATTAATACTCCGGATACAATAATTCTCTCGTTCAAAAAAGCCATAGCCGCAAACAATACCGGAAATGCGTACACATAAGTTCCTGATGCAGTATTTACAACCGTAATAACTGCAATTGCCACTGCCGAACAGCCAAGAATCATAACAGCTCCGGCTTTTTCTGTTCCCTTTAAAACATAGGAAAAACTCACCGCTATCATGGTTGCAATTGCAATCACTATCTGTAAATAGGTTTTCCAGTTAGCCGCCCCTTCATTTGTCAGCAAAAAGGCTACCAACGTCAACAAAAGATATCCCATTATAAATAAAATAATCGGAAATACTGCTCCATTCGCTCTTTTATATTGCTCCTTAGTCATATTCCGTCCTCCTCGTGAGATTAACTCCTTCTCTAAACAACCATAGTATCATAGTACCAAAATCACCGCATTTTTCAATACTTTTTGCAAAAAAATTATATTTTCCCATCAATATAACAACGTAATTTCTATAAAAAAGCGAAAGGGAATGCACTTAATGTACATTCCCCCTGCTCATTAACCACGATAATAATTTATCAGGCATCCTTTTAATATAATTTCTCTCTCATCATCTGTCATGGCTCCAAGCTGCAATTTAAATTCTTTCACACCGCCATCCGTTACCACATAAGCTGCAATTTCAGAAGCCTTTTTCTCCACTGCTTTACGGATATCCGGAATAAACAGATAATCTAAGTTCTTAAACGGAAGTTCTCCTTCCGGAATAATAAACGGCAGCATACCCCAGTTAATCAGGTTAGAACGGTAACGCTTGGTTGCATATTCATTGGCAATATTTGCCCAACCGCCTAATACTTTCTGGCAGGAAGCAGCCTGCTCACGTGCAGAACCGTCACCCGGTTTTACTGCAAAAATAGTGCTTCCAAAACCGAGAATTCCCGGTGTATGATCTTCGCTGAATTTCTTCTCCGGGAATGCAGCTTCGATTACCGCCATCACCGGCTTTAATTCCTCAACTGCTTCTACAGGACAAGAACCTGCTTCTAATGCTTTCTGCGCCTTCTGAATCTCTTTGGCACGTCCCACATAAAGCGGGTCTTTTCTGGAAAGTGCAAACTCCGCTAATCCCAGAGGATTAGAACGGAAAGACGAAGTCTCTCCCGACGGAATCAGCTCATCAGTGGTAGTAACCGGGTCGTGAATCTCAGACACTACTTTTAATACCATGTTCTCTGGTAATGCGCTCATTGCCGGCCAGTCCTTAATGTTTGGTCCAAACTGGATTTCCACGGATGGATCAGCAACGCCCTTACTGTCAAATACACGATTCTCATATATCGTCTTATCAAAGAAATATTTCGGCTTGGTAAACTCTACATCCACATCGGTTGCTGCAGTGAGATATCCCTTGTTTGCTGCAGTTGCTGCAATAGAACGGGCATCCATAAGTGCCACAGAAGCAACCTGTCCTTTCTGTACCTTAGAGCCTTCTCTGTTCGGGAAGTTTCTGGTGGAGTGACGGATGGAGAAAGCGTTGTTTGCCGGTGTATCTCCTGCTCCAAAGCACGGTCCACAGAAAGCAGTCTTTACGATGGCACCCGTCTGCATTAAGGTTGCTACTGCACCGTTTTTAACTAATTCCATATAAATCGGTGTACTTGCCGGATAAACACTTAAGGTAAACTCGTCCGGTCCAATGCTTGCACCCTTTAAGATATCCGCTGCATCGCAGATATTTTCAAAGCCGCCGCCTGCACATCCTGCGATAATACCCTGGTCTACATAGAGCTTTCCATTACGCACTTTGCTCTTTAAATCTAATTCTACAGCACCGTCAAAACTTACCTCTGCACGTTTCTCACAGTCATCTAAGATATCCATCAGATTTGCATTTAACTCTTCGATGGTATAAGTATTGCTTGGATGGAATGGCATGGCAATCATCGGTTTAATCTGGCTTAAGTCAATCTCAATCATACCGTCATAGTATGCCACTGCTCCCGGCTGTAACTCTTTGTACTCCTCCACTCTGCCGTGGATAGCATAAAACTCTTTTACTTTTTCATCGGTCTTCCAGATAGAAGATAAGCAGGTGGTTTCTGTGGTCATAACATCCACGCCGATACGGAAATCCACGCTTAAGTTCGCCACACCCGGACCTACAAACTCCATTACTTTATTCTTTACATAACCCTTGTCAAACACCTCTCCAATAATGGCAAGCGCCACGTCCTGAGGGCCTACCCCTTTCATCGGAGTTCCTGTAAGATATACACCGACAACGCCCGGCATATCAATATCATAGGTTTTGTTTAATAACTGTTTTACTAATTCCGGTCCGCCTTCGCCTACTGCCATCGTACCAAGTGCACCATAACGGGTATGGGAATCAGAACCTAAAATCATCTTTCCGCCGCCTGCAAGCATCTCTCTTGCATACTGGTGAATGACTGCCTGATGAGGTGGTACATAAACACCGCCGTATTTCTTTGCACAGGTAAGTCCAAACATGTGGTCATCCTCATTGATGGTTCCACCTACCGCACAAAGGCTGTTATGACAGTTTGTCAGAACATAGGGAATTGGGAATTTTTCAAGTCCTGATGCTCTTGCTGTCTGAATAATACCGACAAAGGTAATATCATGGGACGTCAGCTTGTCAAACTTAATCTGCAAGCGTTCCATATTACCGGATGTATTGTGCTCTTTTAAAATGCCATATGCAATGGTATTTTCTGCTGCCTGCTCTTTACTTACGCTCTGTCCTGTTTTGCTCTGAATCGCTGCAACCGCTTCCGCTCCCTCCGCAACTAACTCTGTGCCATTTACAAGATAAACACCGCTATCATATAACTTCATATAATTCCTCCAATCCTATGTTCCAGATTTCTGTTCCTCAACTATTTATCAAAGTAATTCTCTTTTTAAATTGTTGCTTGTATTATGAAATTATATAGAGAGCACGCAGAAAAATCAAGTACTTTTCCACACTAAATCGTTAAATTTCAAGTCATTACATACTCCCTGCATCATCTTCCATTAAAAGAATCATGTCATAAAGTGAATGTGCTTTTGCATAAATGATAGAGGCGGTCTTATCATCCGGTTCTGTCAAATCCGGCACCATAATGGTACGAAGCCCCGCTGAAACCGCTGACTGCACACCATTTGGAGAATCCTCCACCGCAATGCAGTCCTCCGGTTTCTCGCCAATCTGCTGACAGGCATAGATGTAAATATCAGGTTTTGGCTTTCCATGTTCCACCATAGTGGCGCAGATGATTTTGTCAAATTTGTCATAAATTCCTATTTCTGTGAGATATTTTTTTGCCCGCTCCGGGTCTGTGGCAGTCGCCACAGCTGTTTTAATCCCTTTATCATACAGATAATCTAAAACTTCCTCCACACCTGGTTTTCTTTCAATACCATATTCTTTTAAATGCGCATTCATTAATTCCTTCCGGCGCTCCCTGATTGTCCAGTAAGAAAAATTTTCCCCAAAAATTCCTTTCAGATAAGTATTTGCATACTCCCCGGCGAGGCTGCGGATAGAGAGCGCATGCTCCCGCTCCATAGGAAAGCCCGCTTCTCTTGCCGCCTGACACCAGTATTTTACCAGCCATTTTTCCGTATCAATCAAAACACCGTCCATATCAAAAATCACTGCTTTTACCATCAATGCACCTCCTCGCTCTGTGCCTATCTTTCTTCCTGTAAAGCCTCTTTCTCAAACTCCTGTTTCTCCCCACAGACTGGAAATGTAATCGTCGCCTTAAACAAATCACCGTCCACTCCGATTTCAAATTTTCCTCCCATGAGTTTTGTCAGACTCTTTGCGATGGAAAGTCCTAATCCGCTTCCCTCTGTGGTTCTCGATGAGTCACCACGGATAAAACGCTCTGTCAAATCTCCTGCATTACTGTTTTCCAACGCCAATGATTTTTCAGAAACATTTTTTATGGAAAAAACCACTTCTTCCTCTCCCGCCTGCACCTCCACATAAACCCTCGTTTTCTCTAACGCATATTTGGCCACATTGTTATAGAGATTTTCAATCACCCGGTACAGCTGTCTGCCGTCAGCAAAAATCGTCACTTCCGTATTCGGCAGCTTTGTCACAATGGTAAGTTCCTTACTCTCAAACTTCTCGTTAAACTCTCCACCGGTCTGATATACCAATTCAATCAAGTCAATTTTCTGCATATCCAGCTTGACGTTACCGGAAGTAATGCGGGAGGTTTCCACCAGATCCTCCGTCAGTTGTTTTAACCGCTGGGACTTCTCATCTAAAATCTGAATATAATTTTTTACCCGGTCATTTTCTATATCTTCCAGCTTTATCAAGTTTACATAATTTATTATTGAGGTAAGCGGTGTCTTAATGTCATGGGAAACATTTGTAATTAAATCTGCCTTCATCCGCTCATTTCTGGTGCTTTCATCTACTGCATGGTGAAGTCCTGCTCCGATGTTATTGATTGCCTCCGCTAATTTTCTATCCTCCCCGTGAAGCTCCTCCGCATCAATTTTGGTATCTAACGCTCCCTCGGTTATTTTTTCTACAGTCTGAAATATCTGGTCATGTTCCACTGTTCTGCGAAGAAGTAGGTATGCTTCCATACCAGAAAAAATCAGAAGTAAGATGAAGCAAATAGTATACTGGTAATAGAACGCTCCTAATGCAAGTAAAAAACAGACAATCATGTGTATGGCAAACTCTATCAGCACCTGTACTGTCACAGTACGTTCCTTAAACATCTTTTCAAAGCCCCGCATCAGCCAGCAGGCAAGACTGTTCTCCCACATTACCTCCGCTTTCATCCGGCGTACCATACTTAAATAAAAAATCAGAAACAGCACATCTATCATCAGGCTCACAGTTCCCGATGCCACTAAAAGCCCTGATACATTCCATGACTGGCTACTGACTCTTCCCATCAAAAGAACTAACTCACTGATACTTATAACAAAGACGGCAAACAGAATTTCCGTCTTTATCCTATCCACAAAATTTAAGTGAATTTTCTCTCCTTCATCCCGGTGTCCCGTGGCTAAGGTCAGGTAAACCAAACTTAAAATCCACCCCATCAGACTGATAATAGAACCGGCAATGCTGACTTTTATCCACGGATGCAGCCTCTCATATTCTATTTTTGCATCGTAAAGGTCATCTCTACCGGAAAGTTTAGTATCCACACCAAGCACAAGCACCACATCTTCTAACGGCCAGTACATCTGATTTCCGTAACTGTCAAAAAAATAGGTTTCAAGTTCTTTCATATTGGTGCCAAATTCTTTGTTTTCCATATCATAGAGCAGGTAATCTCCCATTGTTTTCGCTTCCATTAAAATAGTCTGCGTGTCAAAAACCTGTCCTTCTTCCGTATCTGGCTGATTGGTATACCAAATATCATTGTGCTTATACCAGAAACAGAAGTTAGAATCCTCCTGTTTGAATTTATTGGTATATTGCAGATACCGCCGTTCTTCCTCTGACTTGCGTTTCTCCCCTTTTTGCATCAACCGCAGATATTCGCTTAAATCACTGCACTTCTGTTCCATGCACTTAACGTAATAACCGGATTTAAAAAAATCCTCTGTTCCGATGTCCGTCAAAGAAAAAATATTCTTATCTATCATTGCCGCCAGAAGAAAAACTGCTATAGTAAAGACCACCGTAAAAAACAGGTGGAAAATAACCCCCGTCAGTTTTGTGCCATAGGTGTATGTCTTCTTTTCCATAAATGAGCCTCCATCACCGGTTAGTTCTTTTCGATTTTATAGCCCACTCCCCACACTACCTTCAGGTATCTCGGCTCTTTGGGGTTAATTTCGATTTTTTCACGAATATGGCGAATATGTACAGCCACCGTATTATCCGCCCCTATGGCGTCCTCATTCCAGATACTCTCATAAATCTGATTAATGGAAAATACCTTGCCCTGATTCTTCACTAACAGCAGCAGAATATTATACTCAATCGGCGTCAGTTTCACTGCCTCACCATCTACCGTCACTTCTTTCAAATCATCATTGATAGAAAGTCCACCTACCGTATACACGCAGTCGTTGCTTTCTGTAGCATTACCAAGCTGGGTATAGCGTCTTAACTGGGATTTGACTCTTGCCACTAATTCTAACGGATTAAAAGGCTTTTCCACATAGTCATCTGCTCCGATATTTAACCCTAAAATTTTGTCCGCATCCTCCGTTTTTGCAGAAAGAATGATAATGGGAATACTGCTCTCCTCCCGTATCTTTAAGGTGGCACGGATTCCGTCAAGCCGTGGCATCATCACATCCATAATTAAAAGATGAACCTCATTTTCTTTTAATATTGTCAATGCTTCTTCACCGTCATATGCTTTTAAAATATGATATCCCTCCTGCTGAAGATATATCTCAATGGCTTCCACAATCTCTTTATCATCATCACATACCAGAATCGTCTGCATAGTATCCTCCATTTTCCTACTTTGCTGCATTTTTAAGTCTTTTCATTATTTTTCATTGTAACAGGAAAGTATAAATTGTTATAGTGCAGATTTCTTAAAGTTATCTTAATATCACATTTCCTGTTCTACAAACGATGACAGGGATGCGCCACTGCCGCATCCCTGTTTTTATTTCCAGTCCTTTTTTGAGAACAATGTATGCTTCTCTGTCTTCTTTGCCTCTGCCATACCATCCGTTTCTCCCTGTTTCCACTTGAAATACTCAGCGTCTAAATTGACATTAATCTCCGGTGCAACGTTTACTTTCGGTTCAGAAAGTTCTTCTGATATTTCCTCTGCACCGAAATCCTCTACCTCAAATGGAATGCCTGCACGTTCAAAATACTCGGTATTGACTTTGATTTCCGGTTTTACAGCCGGCGCCGTATAAGAAAGC
>JAQXGQ010000118.1 GCA_029006795.1 Clostridiales bacterium
ATGCGTTTTTATTTTCTTTTCAATGGGCTTAAGTGGACTCGAACCACCGACCTCACGCTTATCAGGCGTGCGCTCTAACCAGCTGAGCTATAAGCCCTTGTCTGCGTAACAAACACTTTATTTGTCACGCAACATTGAAAATTATAGTATAGAAATTCATCCTTGTCAATCATTTTTTATCTGTTTCGATTTGTTTTTAAATCCAGATAAAAATGTGCCTGTGCAGCTCTCATATATGGAGTCAAAAACAAATATCCGATTCCCAACGTCAGAACGCCAAGAAGCATCCAGCCAATAAAACTGATATCCAGACAAAACAGACGCCACTTATGACCATTCATCATCGCTTTGGACTGATCTATTGCTTCCATCACACCTATCTCAGGATTTTCCGCCATAATATAAAATGCCATGGAATAACGATAAGCTGCAATGATTCCCGGTACCACCAAAAGCAGCGACCAAAGTCCGATAAAAATTCCCGTAACAATCCGAAGTCCCAGCGCCTTTCCCAAATTGGAAAAGCAGGAAAATTCATCTTTAAGCTCCGCCCTCTGTCCACAGGCCTGTTTCATAAAAAATTTGTTGACACCAAGTTCAATCGCACCGCCTATAATAAAGGTGGCAATCCGATAAATTCCAAAAAACACGGAAAATGTTGCAAAAACCCCTATAATCATTCCGAGCCAATAAAAATCCAAACTTCCATTTCCCAGTTTATCGCTCACTTTTTCCGTCGTCTCTGCCACTCTGGAAAAACCGCCTCCGCTTCCTCCCAACAAAGTTGCCAGGAAACAGACTAAAACCGCCTCTCCCATATGTCCGTTTAACGTTGTTCTTGCTCTTTCTCTGCATTCTGATGCATGTAACATAATATTTTCCCCCTTTTTACATTTTCTGCTGCCACAACCATAACTTCATCATTGCCCGTTGCGGCAATATTTTTGCTACAAAATGACTTATTTTTGTACGCCAGCCATACACAGAAATATCTTTTCCCTTTCTGGCATCCCTTAGGGCCTTTTCTGCCACCTTATCCGGCTTTACCATTCCTCTAAACTGCTGAATCGTTTTTTCCGCCCCGATTGTTGCGCGGTCATACAGCGCTGTATCCATCCAACCAGGACATACCGCCGTTACTGTCACACCCTTATCCCGAAGTTCCACATTTAAGGATCTGGAATAATTCCGCACAAACGCTTTGGATGCACTGTAAAGATTCAAATAAGGAAGTGGCTGAAACGATGCCTGAGACGCTACATTGATAATATGGCTTCCTCTTTCCATAAACGGGATACAAAACAGTCCCATCGCCACAACCGCACTGCAATTTAATTCCATCATATTCAAGGAATCCTCAATGCTTAAATCATTGTAGGAACAGAACTTGGCATAACCGGCATTATTCACCAGATAACAAACCACACCATTTGCCATCTTTATCTTATCACCAAATTCATTCAATGCTTCTTTGTCAGCCAAATCCACCGAATATGGTTTTACTTTACTTCCAAATTCGGACACAAGTTTCTCAAGCCTTTCCTGCGCTCTGGCAACTGCCCAAATTTCATCTATCGTATCGTCTTTCACCAAAAGCCTTACAAATTCTCTCCCGAATCCGCTGCTTGCCCCGGTTACGATTGCTATTCTCCTTTTTTCCATAACCGCTCCTTTTCCTAATAACCCTATCATAAATATAAATAAAATTCAATTCCCATAATTTCGCAAAAATGTGTTTCATCAATTTGCAAACAAAAAACCCTGTAAATCCAAAATAAAATTTACAGAGCTCCTCATACTGCGGGTAACAGGACTTGAACCTGCACGGTCTCCCACCAGAACCTAAATCTGGCGCGTCTGCCAATTCCGCCATACCCGCATATGCAATTTAACAAAAGATTTCTCAGCCTCAGCCAAATTACCTGACTTGTTTATTATATATATTTCTCAAAATTTGTCAACATCATATGTAATAATTCTAGTCTCTCTCTCCGTTTTTTTGTCAAGCGTATAAGTTACCAAAATAAAAAATGCAATGCAAACTGCCAATTTGACAGTTGCATATGCAATCATAAATTATTTCAAAATCTCTGCTAAATCATGTTCCGGTGTTGTAGTTGGATGAATCTCAAAATTCTTCACAAGAAAATCTGCTACATTCGAAGACAGGAATGCCGGCAGGGTAGGTCCAAGATAAATATTCTTAATTCCCAGATGAAGCAGTGTCAGCAGAATGCAAACCGCCTTCTGTTCATACCATGACAGCACCAATGTTAACGGTAAATCATTGACACCGCAATCAAATGCTTCCGCCAATGCGACAGCCACTTTGATTGCACTATAAGCATCATTACACTGCCCCATATCCATGATTCTGGGCAGTCCGCCAATTGTTCCCAAATCCAGATCATTAAAACGAAACTTGCCACATGCTAGAGTAAGTACTGCTGTATCCTCCGGTGTTTGCTTTACAAATTCTGTATAGTAATTTCGTCCCATGCGGGCACCATCACAGCCACCCACCAGAAATATATGTTTCAGAGTTCCGGATTTTACTGCATCAATGACCGTTTCTGCCACAGACAAGACTGTATGATGACCAAATCCGGTAGTAACCGTTTTACCACCATTGATACCTGTAAATTCTTTATCTGTGTCAAAACCACCCAGTTCCAGTGCTTTTGCAATAACTGGTGTAAAATCCTTTTCATCTCCAATATGCACCATACCTGGAAAAGATACTACCTCTGTGGTAAACACCCTATCAGCATAACTGTCCTTCGGCGGCATCAGACAGTTTGTTGTAAAAAGAACCGGAGCCGGAAGATTTGCAAACTCCTTCTGCTGATTCTGCCACGCAGTACCAAAATTTCCTTTAAGATGGGCGTACTTTTTAAGTTCCGGATAAGCATGCGCCGGAAGCATTTCTCCATGGGTATAAACATTGATACCTTTCCCTTCCGTCTGCTCCAGCAACAACTGAAGGTCTCTTAAATCATGCCCGGAAATAACGATAAACGGACCTTTTTCTACTGTCAAAGAAACCTTTGTAGGAACCGGGTGTCCATAGGTTTCTGTATTTGCCTTGTCTAAAAGTGCCATACACTTTAGATTAATTTCGCCCACTTTCAGCACGGTAGGCAAAAGCTGTTCCATATCAAGATCCTCGCCTACTGCAAACAGTCCCTCGTAGAAGAAATTGTTCACTTCTTCATCAGAATACCCCAATACCAACGCATGATATGCATAGGCTGCAACACCCTTTAATCCAAATAAAATTAGCGACTTAAGGGAACGAACATCCTCATTATCAGTCCAAAGTCTGGTCATATCGTATTCATCATTTCTGCCACAAGGAGATGTACAGACACCACATCCGGGAATGAGTGCTTCCCTTTCCTGTCTGACTGTCTCAATTTGAGACAGAATCGTTTCCTCGTTAAAATTCACATTAGTCAAGGTCGTGAACAGCCCTTCAATCATCGCCTTGTGCGTGGATACTGACGTCTGATGACCATCGGAAGCTCTGGCAAGACCAATCAGAGCTCCTATAAGTTCATCCTGTAATCTTGCTGTATCAGCATTCTTGCCACATACACCAACTTTACCTGTACAACCGCCGCATCCTGCGGTTTGCTCACACTGAAAACAAAACATATTATTACTCATCACATTCACCTACACTCTTTCCAAAATACTACCATCCGTTGCAATCGTCACCACATTCCACGGGATAAATTTTCCGCTGTCCTTCAATGCTGTAACTACAGCATTTTCTATACCTCCACAGCAAGGTACCTCCATCCGTACCACTGTGACACTGCGGATATCATTGTTGCGTATAATCTCAGTCAATTTGATCGCATAATCCACTGCATCCAGCTTAGGACATCCTACCAATGTGATATGTCCCCTGATAAAGTCCTGATGAAAATTGGCATAAGCATAAGCTGTACAGTCAGCAGCTACCAAAAGCTTTGCGCCGTCAAACCATGGCGCATTCACAGGTGCCAGTTTTATCTGAACCGGCCACTGCCGAAGCTCGGACTCCTGTGGTGAGTTTGTTACAGAAACCGTCTCATGGCGTTTGATCGCTTTTGCTGCGGAACCCGGGCAGCCACAGGGCAGCGGCTGTTCCTTTTTTGCTTTTGCAGCCAGCACTGCTGCTTCATCATAGGCGGCTGCCTCCCGTTCCACAAACGAGATTGCTCCTGTAGGGCAAGCCGGCAGACAGTCTCCCAGACCATCGCAGTAGTCATCTCTAAGTAACTTTGCTTTACCATCTGCCATACCAATGGCTCCCTCATGACAGGCAGAAGCACAAGCTCCGCATCCATTACATTTTTTTTGATCTATTTGGATAATTTTGCGAATCATTCTATTTCCTCCTGATATTTGCTCACTTGACGTTACGAGCTTATTCTATTATACTGAAGGAAAAATGTCTGTTGGAATTCCAACACAGGAGTTTTTTATGGAAAATTATTTTGAGATATTATCGCAATGCCCATTATTTGATGGGATTGAACAGTCAGATTTGAATTCTATGATAGCATGTCTGGATGGTAAGACCATTGACGTCACGAAAGGCAGTCCCGTATTTCTTGAAGGCACCCCTGCCCGGTTTGTAGGTGTAGTTCTTTCCGGTACCGTGCAGGTGGTTCGGGAAGATTATTACGGCAACCGAAGTATAATGGCCATCCTGCAGCCCGGAGAATTATTTGCAGAAGTGTTTTCTTTTGCAGGACTTGAAACTATGCCTGTGAGCGTTATCGCCGTCAAGGACAGTAAGGTGCTGCTTTTGGACTGCAGACGTGTTCTGACCTCATGCACTAATTCCTGTCATTTTCACAGCCTTCTGCTGAAAAATCTGCTGCAGGGGATGGCACAGAAAAATTTGGCACTGTCCCGTAAAATTCGATATATGTCGCAAAAATCAACGAAAGAAAAGCTGATGGCCTACCTTTTAGATCAGGCAAAACAGCAGGGAAGTACGGAGTTTGTGATTCCTTTTGACCGGCAGGCACTGGCAGACTATCTGGGCGTGGAACGCAGTGCCATGTCGGCTGAAATCGGTAAGCTGAAAAACTCCGGCCGGATTGATACAAGAGGGGCATGGTTTTGCATAAAACACGCAGGAAGTTCGTAACCGCTCCATCAAGCAACCCAAACATAATTCCTGTAGGCGGTTTTTCGTTCGTATAAAGGATCATTCTTCGAATCATTTCGATTCCTTCGTAGCTATATTTGGGATGTCTGATCACGGTCCCCCACTTCTGCCAAAAAATTACCTATCTGTTTTCCTTTCTGCCAAAACATAACCAACACCAACTGGTGCTTTCATTGAATATTCATTATTGAAAGTATTGTAATCTGAAAAATACTGTCTCGTCATTTCATCATGATTCAAATGTATCGCTATTTCAAATCCGCAGCTCGACAATATCTCTTCTAATTCTAAATCAGAGTACAAAGCTTTCATCTGTTCGCCGGCTCCCATAGCCAGCATCTTATTTGTCTTTGTTTCCCTGCTTTCATCCTCAGACGGATAATCAAAACAGATCACAGAACCATTCACCATTAATTCACTGACCGTTCGAAGAAGTGATTTGAATTCTTCCTTACTGAGATAATAGCTTATTCCCAAAAGGCTCCCGAAGGATTTCTGTGTTGCTATATAACCTGCTTGAAGCAATTTTTCTTTCCAGGTCATTTCTGCCAAATTACAAGGGACAAAAACAGCGTCTGTTTTAATTCCGGTTCTCTTTATTCGCTCTATCTTATCCGTAAGCAGCTCCGGAAGATCCATTTCAAAAACAGAAAGGGATTTATCCGCATTTCTCAATGAGTATGTGTCATATCCGGATGCAAATATTATATATTGTTTACATCCAAGACCTTTCTCCTTTTCCAGCTTTTTTTCACAGAAAGCACTTCTTCCAAGTACGGAAGGCGAAAGCTGCTTATCTACAATCCGTCTTAATCCTTCTTCCCTGGTTCCGGCAAAGCCGGGAAGAAAGAAGGGAATTCCATTTATCATATTTTGTGCGATTTGTTCGTATTCGTCCCCCAAAAGAAGCTCTGCAGAATTATCTTCAAAAATGTGCACCTGGTTATTGTTATAATGATAAGCTCTGGCAAAGCAGCTTACCTTAGCAGTCATATTATCCATAGATGATTCCTCCCATGACTATCCAAATAGAATTTTAGCAGTTCTCTCTAATTCTCTTCTCTCCCGGGCATTATCATAGCCACTTTCTTTATCATCAATTCCTTTCACAGGATCTGTATAAAACAACCCGTCCCGGTTACAGTAGAATAAAATTCTTTTTACTCCACCTATTTTAAATCTTGTCTCTGCATTTCCCTCCGGATAAAGCTTTACCGTCTGTATTCTGTCAGAAGATAAAGCAGCCATAAAAGAAATATAATGGTTTTTTGTCATATTATGCTCTATGCGAACATAATACTCATCCTCTGTTCGCTCAATGAATATCTTATGATTCTCGTCGGTTTCTTCCGGCTCCGCTGCTGTCATAAGAACACCGTGACAATGAATGACTGCTTCTCCCATACTATGAATCACGTTTCCGCAGATTGGACAAACATAGAATTTTGATTTCAGTACATTTGCAGATACATTTGAATTATAGACCGTATTTCCGGAAATCAGTTCTGTAACTGATACGGAAAAAGCATCTGCTATAGACTCAAGCAATGTGATATCCGGATATCCTTTCCCAGTCTCCCACTTTGAAATGGTCTTGTCACTCACTCCAAGCTTATCTGCTAATTGTAATTGAGTCATTTCATTTTTCTCACGCAGCTCTTTAATAACTGCACCTGTAACATATTGGTTCATTTTCTCCACCTCCAAGATAATGATAACCTTAAATTCATTTATTTTGTACCTACGGAAAGTAGAGTTGGCTTCAACAAATCAGCGCCAGGCCCAAAACGAATCATTCGCTAAAAAGCGAAAACTGTTTCTTTTGAATCTGATTCCACCGTCTGTTTTCACACCAGTATTGGGAGAGTTAGAATCTGCGCCCGCTCTGCATGGTCTGGATTCCGTGGCATTTCTGCACCCACTGTTTAATGAGGTAAATGCTGTAAAACACCGCCCAATAAACCAACCAT
>JAQXGQ010000119.1 GCA_029006795.1 Clostridiales bacterium
CACACCTGCTATTTTGGTGCTGTTATCGGAAGAAATGCCAATCGAATCAGTGATGCAAGGATTTCATTAAAGGGTGTGGAATATCCCTTAGAGGTAAATGATAACGAAAATAATCTTCACAGTGGAAAAAATGGATTACACGCATTTATCTGGTCAGTGGAAGAGATAAAAGGGGATAATGCTATTACGTTTTCTGTAGAAAGTAAGGATAAGGAGCAGGATTTTCCTGGTAACATGACAGCAAAAGTGACCTATACCCTTACCGATGAAAATGAACTGGTGCTGTCATATGAGGCGGTAACGGATAAGACTACAGTTGCAAACTTTACGAACCATAGTTATTTTAACTTAGATGGGCATGAATCCGGAAATATTGAAAATCAGGAACTTGAGATTTTAGCTTCCCATTATACACCGGTAAAAAGTGCAAAAGCCATTCCTACCGGAGAGGTGGAAGAGGTGGCAGGAACACCAATGGATTTCCGCAAAATGAAAAAAATCGGTGCAGATATCCGTGCAGATTTCAAACAATTAGAATATGGAAATGGTTACGACCACAACTATGTATTAGATGGTGCAGATGGTACGCTGAAGTTAGCAGCGAAAGCAAAGGCAGCAAATTCCGGTATCTGCATGGATGTATATACGGACTGTATTGGTATACAGCTTTATGCAGGAAACTTTATCGGTGACCAGCAGGGGAAAGACGGTGCAGTTTATGCAGACCGGCAGGGATTCTGCTTAGAGACACAGTATTTTCCGAATGCCATTAATGAGGCAAACTTCAAAAGTCCTGTGTTAGAGCCGGGAGAGGTGTACCGTACTACCACGAAGTATTGTTTCTCGGTAGAAAAATAAGCCTAGATATCATTGTCAGCAGATGTTGTTAGGACAGGGCGAGGAGAGAGTTATGACGAGAGAGGAAAAAATCAGAGAAGTTGATGAGGCGCTAATGGCGGGAGATGCAGCGTTAAGTGCATTAAGTCGTGCAGAAAGCAGTTTAAACGGTGCAAGAGGATTTGGTATCTGGGATATGCTTGGCGGTGGATTTGTCAGCGGTCTTTTGAAACATTCCCAGATGGACGATGCGCAGAAGTATGTCAATGAGGCAAACAGTGCGTTGCGGCGTTTCCAGAAAGAGCTTTCCGATATCAATATCCGAATTGATTACGGTGTTTCTTTTGACGGTATTACAAAGGCCTTTGATATTTTTTGCGATAATCTGTTAGTGGATGCTCTGATACAATCACGGATACGTGATACACAAAAGAACCTTGCCCAGACGAAACAGCAGGTGCAGTCAGCGATAGCAATGCTCCACAATATGAGAAGTGAATTATAATTTCATAGATGAGAACTCTATAGGAAATATTATTTTTACAATATATAGTAACAAGGTATTTCCTATAGAGTAAAAAATTTAGCCCGGTTTTTTTAATGTATATTTTAAAAAAACCGGGCTAAAACTATGTAAAGAATATTTTTCAAATACAAAGTGAAAAAGGAGCAAAACGGTGCAGGAAGAAAGAGTAGAAGAACGCCCTTTTGGTATAAAAGACAAAGTGGGCTATTTATTGGGAGATTTGGGAAATGATTTTTCTTTTCAGATGGCGGCCTCCTATCTGATGGTGTTTTACACGAAGGTGTTAGGGCTTGCGGCAGGTATGGTGGGAACGCTGTTTCTCGCTGCAAGACTGGTGGATGCCTTTACGGATGTTGGGATGGGAAATCTCTGCGACAACGCAAAGCAGCAGCGGGGCGGCAGATTTCGCCCCTGGGTGAAGCGAATGGCAATTCCGGTGGCAGTATCTAGTGTGCTGATGTACAACTATTTCGTAGCAGACTGGTCTTATGGAGCAAAGATGGCATATGTGATTATTACCTATATTTTGTGGGGAAGTATCTGCTATACCGGTATTAATATTCCCTATGGTTCTATGGCATCCGTGATTACCGGGGATGCGGGGGAGCGTACAAGCCTTTCCACATACCGTACGATGGGAGCCATGTTTGCAGGAGTGTTTGTCGGAATTGTGACGCCGATGATTGTCTACGTGAAGGATGCGGAGGGAAACAGTGTCCCGGATGGAATGAGATTTTTGTTAGTAGCGGTGGTGTTTGCTGTTTTTGCAATCATCTGCTATTACTGCTGCTATAAAATGTGCCAGGAGAGGATTGAACTTCCGAAAGTTGAAAAGACGGATAAGAACACACTTTTTACAGATTTAAAGGACTTGATAAAGGACCGGGCGTTTATTGCAGTCATGTTAGGGGCATTGTTGTCTTTGGTGGCAAACCTGTCCATTTCTTCCCTGAACCAGTACCTGTTTTTGGACTATTTTGGGAATACCGGATATATCGCTGCAGTCAGCGTGATATCCTTAATAGCAATGCTTTTGATTGCGCCATTTGGTGGAAAAATCACCAGAAAATACGGAAAAAAAGAGGCGGGTGCGATTTCATTACTCTTAACAGCGGTGATTTATATTCTGATTTATTTTTTTCATATCAAAAATCCGGTGGTTTATTTAATCTGGTTGTTTTTCGGTTATCTCGCCGTAGGGTATTATACGGTGGTGACATGGGCGTATCTGTCAGATGTCATTGATAATTATCAGGTGCAGACCGGAAGGAGAAAGGATGGTACGGTTTATGCGGTCTATTCTTTTTCAAGAAAGTTGGGACAGGCATTGGCAGGAGGTATCGGCGGCTGGGCATTAGCACTCATTGGCTATAATGAGACTGCAAAGGTGCAGACAGAGGCGGTACGGGAGAGTATCTATGCCATTTCCATGTGGATTCCGGCGGTAAGTTTTCTGGTGGGTGGACTGCTGCTTCTCTTTATGTATCCGCTTACCAGAGCGAAGGTGGAGGAAAACCAGCGAATTATCAAAGAAAATTCGAAACATTAAAAATACTTGGAAAGTACAAGAAGGTGCTTTCCAAGTATTTTTGATTCACGAATTGTCGAGTATTTTCTGAGATGCAAATTCTTTGCAATTATAAATAAAAATAATTGAACCATAAAGGTAAGTATGCTATAATACATCAAAAGCAAATTTTCTATACACAATGTAAAAATTAATTACATGTATATCAAAAGGGTGTAAAGCCTTGTCGTAAACATATCTTGGCATCTGTGAGAGCAACTAGCGCAGAAAGCAGATGACTATCGGAAAATTCATGCTTTTACAATCAAATCAAAAAAGCAGGAGTTTTCGAAGATAACTCCTGTGACACAGGAGGAATTGAATATGGATAAAGACACGGTTTGGAAAAAGTATTTTTCAGACAACAGACGGTATGCAGACATTATTAA
>JAQXGQ010000120.1 GCA_029006795.1 Clostridiales bacterium
TACGGGCAATAGAAAGCTCTATGCGAAATGGAAAAAAATAAATAAAAAGTAAGAGGAGGAAACAGTTTTGAAGAAACGATGTTTAGCGGGATTTCTTGCTGCGTGTGTCATGGCAGGCTCTGTTCTTGCACCGACAGAAGGAAATGTAGTGTATGCTGCAAGTGAGACAGAAACAGTATTGTTACAGGAAGAGGAAAGCAGCGGGGAATCGGTATCTGCCACGGAAGAGGAAAGCGTGGACAGCGAGAATGTAGAAGATACAGCTGCAACAGAAAGTACCGAGATACCGGAAAGTGAGACAGAGGAACAGGCAGCAGAGTCAGAAGAGACAGAAGAGACCGAGGTAGAAAGTACAGAGATATTAGAAGCTGAAATATGGGAACAGGCGGCAGAGAATACCGAAGTAACAGAAACGGAACGGGAATTCCCTACCGGAGGTTTACTTCAGCCGAAAGTATATAGTGTTACTGAAATAGATGAGAGTGACATATTTGAGTATGAAGAAAACAGTCAGTTGAAACGCTCTGCCGTTTATAATTATGAGTGGGATAAGTATTCTAATAATTATTTTTATAATCAGATGTCTGATGATGCAAAGGCATTCTGGGATGCGCTAGATGCGATGTGTTTAGAATATCTGACTACAAATAAATCAATATCATATGACAATACTTATTCCGGATATTATACAGAATTTGTACAGAGTCCTTCTTTATCTACAGATGAAGAGGAAGAAGTCTTTTCTATTTTCCGTTATTCGAATCCGCAATATTATTTCTTAAAAAACGGTTGGCTTAGCGGAACTATGGGAAGAGCGACGGTATTAAGCATAGAGGTTTATCCAAGCTTTGCAAACGGTAATGACCGTGCCAATGCCACAGCAGCAGTAAAAGCACAGGTGGACAGCTGGCAGACACAGATTGATGCCTGCAGCAATGATGAGCAGAAAGTGAAACTAATCCATGATCTGATTATTCAGAAAGTCGAATATAATCATGCCATTTATGAGGATCCAAACTTTGATGAGGATACAGCCTATTCACAGACGGCATATAGTGTATTCTGTACGGATTTGACGGTATGTGCCGGATATTCACAAGCCTATGAGATGATGTGCAATGGTTCCGGCATTGATGCAGTTGCTGTGACTAGTTTGGATCATGAGTGGAACAAGGTTCGTGTCAATGATTCCTGGTATAATGTGGATTGTACCTGGGATGATGCAGGAAATGGCAGCCCGATTTATTATGACTTTTTTGCAAGAAACGATGCTTACTATGATAGTGCACAACAGGCGTCAAGCCATGCAGAAGAAACCTACTGGGAGAAATATCTTCCACTTTGTACCTTAGATAGTACTTCAACAGCGCAGGCAGCAGGTACTTTTCCAACCATCACGGATACGACAGTGGCACCACAGATAAAAGCGTTGATAGACAGTGAGGGTGATTGTGAAGTAACAATTACATCATCCACACCGGGAGCAGAGATTTATTATACCTTAGATGGAACCACACCGGAAGCAAGTGCCACAAGGTGTATTAAGTATAAAGATAGTTTTTACGTAACATCAGCCGCAACTATCAATGTAATTGCAGTTTGCAACGGCTATTGGGACAGTACAGTAGTGAGTGCTACCGTACAGCCGTCAAAGAAAATTACCATTACCTTTAAAGGAAACGGTTCTACTTCCGGTAGCATGAGCAAACAGACGGCTTATACCAACAGTACATTTACCTTAAAGAAAAATGCCTTTAAGAAGAGTGGATATGTGTTTGCAGGATGGAATACGAAGGCAAATGGAAAGGGAACTTCCTATTCAAATAAGCAGAAGGTCAGCAATCTAACCGGAAGCATTACCTTATATGCACAGTGGACACTGCCAAGTTACAAGATTACCTATAAATTAAACGGCGGAACCAACAATAAAAAGAATCCGACGACCTACAAAAAGACAACGAAGACCATTACCTTAAAAAAACCGACCAGAAAAGGTTATACTTTTAAAGGCTGGTATTTAGACAAGAACTTCAAAAATAAAGTAACCACAATTAAAAAGGGCAGCACCGGAAACAAGACGCTTTACGCAAAATGGGAAGCGAACAAGTATACCATTAAATTTAACGGCAACGGCAGCACCAGTGGAAAAATGAGTGCATTGACTGGACGCAAATACGGACAGAGCTATAAACTGACTGCTAATAAGTTTAAGAAAAAAGGTTATACTTTTGTGGGTTGGAATACGAAGAAAAATGGAACGGGAAAATCCTATACAAATAAGCAGAGTATCAAAAATCTGACATCTAAAAACGGAGGCACTGTAACGCTTTATGCACAGTGGAAGAAATAAGGTTGTTTTATAGAAAAATAATTCTTTCCAGCAGATACCAGATGTGATATGATGAAAAATGGGAGTGCATTTACTTCCGAATAAAAAATATTGAGAGGTATTTACAAGTGAAAAAAAGAGCGGTGCTATTATTAGCAATGATGGCAGCGACCGTAGGACTGACGGCTTGTGGAAATAAAAAGGCGGAAGTAGAAAATACGGGAGTTGCCGAGGTTACGACAGAAACTAGCGAAACAGCGACAGAGCAGGAGACTGAGGAGCAGGAAGTGCTCCCGGAGGGCAAATACCGCAGTGAGCTGACGAATGAGTTGATTGATGAAGAACTTAAGAATCAGAGACCAATTGCAGTTATGGTAGACAATGAGTCTATTGCGCTGCCACATTATGGACTGTCTCAGGCAGACGTAGTTTATGAAATGATGAACAGTACCTTAAACGGCAGAATTACCCGTTTTATGGTATTGGTAAAGGACTGGGAGAATATTGAGCAGTTAGGAAGTATCCGAAGCGTCAGACCGACCAATGTTATTTTGGCTGCAGAGTGGAATGCGGTTATCTGCCATGATGGAGGTCCATTTTATATTGATGAGTATTTAGCTGAGCCTTGTTCGGATCATTTCAGTGGTACTTTCTCTCGTGTGAATAACGGGAAATCCAGAGAGTATACGGAGTACATTCTTCCGGGTGATTTAGAGAAAAACTTCTCAAACTCTGGTGTTGCTACCGAGTATACCCAGTATTATGAGGGTGCACATTATCAGTTTGCAAATGAGAGTAATCCAGTGGATTTGTCTACTGCGTCAGACGCGATAGATGCAAAATTAGTGGATTTGCCATTCCCACATAATGGTTCTTATTTAGAGTATGACGAGGAAAATCAAGTCTACAACTACTTTGAGTATGGAAAAGCTCATGTAGATCCGGGCAATAACAATGAGCAGTTAAAATTCAAAAACCTGTTGATTCAGAGTGCAGGATTTACCCAGTACGATGAACACGGATATATGATTTTTGATGTAATCACAACCGGTGGTGGTTATTACATTACCAACGGAAAAGCAATCCCTATTACCTGGACAAAAACCAGTATGACATCTCCGACCCGTTATTATGATGCGGAAGGAAATGAAATCAAGATCAATACAGGAAAGACTTATGTGGGATTAGTTCCGGTAGATAACTGGAAAGAACTTGTAATTGAATAAAATATGTGAAGGGGATGCTTTGGGCATCCCCTTTATCATAGGCAAAAAAAGAGACTGTGAAGTCTCTTTTTTAGTTTACCAGTAACAGGCATTATCCATTTCTTCTATTCCTTTTTTGTCCTTTGGAGCCTCTGTCTTTGGCGGGCGTACCCAGTACTCGTTTTTCAATGGCAGATAAGGAGGATAGTCATCCCATCTTGCACCCCAGATACCGAAAAGTATCTGCATGGAGCCACCCATCTGGATTGCCTGCTTTCCGGCACGTTTCAGCATGGGGGCTAAGTTGTAGCCGAAAGCGCTGCAGCTAAGAAGCGCCACATCAAAGTCAATCTTCATAATTTCCTGATACATATAATCAAGAGCATCGAACCAGGTATCAAAATCATCCTGTCTTCCGGTAAACCAGACAGCTTTCAAGGTCTTAAATTCAATATCAGGCGGCAGCACCTTCCGATTTGGAAAAAGTAAATCCATTTTTGGGTACTGTTCCATCATAGTCTCTACAAAGGGATTGACTAAAAGCACCTTTTTCCCTGCTAATTCCATAGTCCAGGGATTTTCATGGGTCAGAGGTTCAAGCTGTGCAAGACGAATTAACTTCATGTCTTTTGGGCAACTGGTCTTTACCATGTATTCCTCGGCAGGATGGTCGTCAAAGTATGCCATAATATCAATGTCTTTATTATCCTTTTTAATAAGGTCTACCCAGCGTCCGACTTCCTCGGTGTTTTGGTGAAAGGTCTCATACATATTACTGCGTGCTAAACGGTTGGTATGAAAAAGTAGATGCTCGTCATAGAGTTGAAATTCAGAAAATTCTGCACTTCCCATGCGACAGAGAGCAAAAGGTTCGCCGCTTCGCAGATAGCTTTTTATCAGCTCGTTCGCTTCCTCATCCGTGGGTGCTTTTGTTCCCATAAATTTTCCTAAGACATTGTAGCTTCCGGTACGCTTGTCCCTGAGCTTGTGATGAATGTGTTTTAAATAATAATAAATATATAAAAATCGCTGTTTCATAGAATCTCCTTCCGTGGGCTCAAAGAATGGAACCCCGAACTCCACTGCGCTGCGTTTGGGTAGCGAAATAACTTCGCCTTCCGTG
>JAQXGQ010000121.1 GCA_029006795.1 Clostridiales bacterium
GGTTCTATCCCGGATGATGACATCAAACGGATGATTGCCGAAAGCTATGACCTGGTGACAGATAGTCCGTCAAAACGTATTTATGAAGCGGTAAAGAAGATACCGAAAGGAAAAGTTGCAACCTATGGTCAGGTGGCGGAACTTGCCGGAAATAGGAAGATGGCGCGTGCGGTCGGCAATGCCTTGCATAAAAATCCTAATCCGGATTCCATCCCATGTTACAGAGTTGTCAATTCGAAAGGTGAGCTTGCAGGCGAATTTGCTTTTGGAGGTGCAGGTGCACAGGCTAAACTGCTGATGGCAGATGGAATTGAAGTGATAGATGGAAGGGTAGATTTGAAGAAGTATGGAATCACCTCATTGTAGAAAAGAATCAGATGAATTTCTACGAAAAGTATTGATTAATATGAATATTTTTGCTAAAATTTGCATAGAAATAGACTGTAATGTCATTACAGCTTTGGTCTGGGTGAAAACTCTTTGGACCACCGTAGGCGGGAGAATTTCCCGCCATTTTTTTTGATAATACTTAAAGCTCGGGGGAATTGCATGAGTGAATTGAGTATATTTATTGATGAATCAGGAGATTTTGGTGAGGTTAAAGAAAGACCAGCATATTATTTAGTAACAATGGTTTTTCATAATCAAGCAGTGGATATATCCAAAGAAATAGAAAAACTCGAAGAGAGTATGCGGACTTCAGGATTTGATTTGGAATACATTCACACAGGTCCGGTAATACGTCGTGAACAAATTTTTTGGACATATTCAATGGAAGAACGCAGAAAGTTATTGTATATTATGATAATGGACAAGCTGAACTTAGTGCCATACTGAATGCAGTATTATCTGTCTTGTTTAGTGAAGTAGAATTCAGAAAGGCGGAACCGCAAAAATATCGTTTGTTACAAGTGGCAGATTTTGTGTGTTCTATGGAATTACTCAAGATAAAGAGAGAGGAAAAAAGACTAAGCAAGTCGGAAGAAAAGTTCTTTTATAAACCGCAGGAATTGAAAAAAACATTTGTACTTGATGATACCCTTCAAGCCAAGCGCTTCCGCTTTAACTGTGCCTCTAACTATAAGAAAGAAGGAATTTTTGTTTTTGTAAACCGGGGGACAAAAAAATCGGAAAAAACGTTATCTTGAAATCCTATAGAAAATAGATTAGAATGGCAGTAAAAATATTATGAAAATCAAATAGGTGTAAGCAACAATGAATAAATTTAAAAAGAAACATCTTTCCTCATTCAGGATTATTATTATCGGATTTCTGGTGGTGATATTTGCAGGTGCATTGTTATTGATGCTGCCTTTTGCGACAAAGGATGGAAGCGGGGCATCTTTTTTGGATGCTCTTTTTACTGCCACATCTGCTACCTGTGTAACAGGACTTATTGTGCAGGATACCGCCACTTACTGGTCAGCATTTGGTCAGTTTATCATTATCCTTTTAATCCAGATTGGAGGAATGGGGGTTGTGACGGTGACGGTTGCCGTTACGATGGTTTCAGGAAGAAAGATTGGTCTGATGCAGCGGAGTACCATGCAGGAAGCCATTGCGGCACCGACGATGGGCGGAATTGTCCGTATGACAGGTTTTATTTTAAAAACTACTGCCGTGGTGGAAGTTTTAGGCGCTTTAGTAATGTTGCCGGTGTTTGCAAAGGAATTTGGAATGAAAAAAGGAATCTGGTATTCCCTCTTTCATTCCATTTCTGCGTTTTGCAATGCAGGTTTTGATTTGATGGGAATCAAGGAAAAGTTTTCTTCACTGACGGATTATTCGGCGAATCCCATAATTAACCTTACTGTGATGTGCCTCATCGTGGTGGGAGGTATCGGATTTACCACCTGGAGTGATATTAAGACGCATAAATTACATTTTAAAAAATACAGGATGCAGAGCAAGGTAATTTTAACGGTGACGGCGATACTTATTATTGCTCCGGCATTGTATTTCTTTTTTTATGAATTTTCTGCATCGATATGGGATGGGGTTCCGCTCGGAGAAAAGATATGGAGCGCCCTTTTTATGTCTGTGACGACAAGAACGGCAGGGTTTAATACCATAGACCTAAATGCGTTAAGTGAACCGGGGCAGGCAATAACGATTATGTTGATGCTGATTGGAGGTTCTCCGGGTTCTACAGCGGGAGGTTTAAAAACCACCACGATTGCAGTCATTTTCATAACGGCAATCTCTGTATTCCGCCGGAAAGAGGATGCAAATTGTTTTGGACGGCGCATTGCGGAAGACACCGTTAAATATGCTGCGACCATACTTTTTATGTATTTGTTTTTATCTCTTTTCGGAGGAATTGCTATCAGCTGTATCGAAAAATTGCCGATTCTTACCTGCGTTTTTGAAACGGCTTCCGCTATCGGTACGGTGGGACTGACATTGGGAATCACACCGACACTTAGCAGCGCTTCAAGAGTCATATTGATTATACTGATGTACATGGGCAGAGTGGGCGGATTGACGTTAGTATTTGCTGCAGTATCAGGCATTCATGCGAATGTTTCAAAATTGCCGCAGGAAAAAATTACTGTGGGATAACAGGATGAAACCATATTTTTATTGAAATAGAAATAAAAAGCCGTGGGAGCGGCAGAATGAGAGGGAGAAATGAAATCAATATTATTAATCGGACTGGGAAGATTTGGAAGACACATTGCTGCAAAATTAGATGAATTGGGACATCAGGTGATGGCGATAGATATCAAAGAAGACCGGGTAGATGCCGTTTTACCATTTGTTACCAATGCACAGATAGGCGACAGTACGAATGAAGATTTCCTGGGTTCTTTGGGTGTCCGTAACTTTGATGTGTGTATTGTTGCTATCGGAGGAAACTTCCAGAATTCTCTGGAGACAACATCTTTATTAAAAGAACTGGGAGCAAAACTGGTAGTTTCAAGAGCAGAGCGGGATGTACAGGCAAAGTTTTTACTTCGAAACGGTGCGGATGAGGTTGTATATCCGGAGAAGCAGATGGCAAACTGGACAGCAATCCGTTACAGCGCAGATCACATTTTTGATTATATTGAGCTGACAGAAGAATATGCAATATTTGAAGTAGAAGTTCCGAAGGAATGGTTGGGAAAAACGATTGGGGAAATTGATATTCGCCGTAAATATAATATTAATATCATGGCAACAAAGAAGAATGGAGAGTTAAACATCACCATTAGTCCGGATGTAAAATTTACGGAGGGGCAGACCATGTTAGTACTAGGAAGCAACAAAGATATCCAGAAGTGTTTCCATATCTAATCTTAGAAGAATGGCATTTTTTTTTGAAATCGGTACTAATGAAAAAATATTTTCAACCGATATAGAAACTAGAAAGCGAATTTCAAGGAAGAAAGGAGATGCCATTATGCGGATAGAGGCTTATAATCAAGTGGCACAACTTTACAATAAGAACAAAACAGTAAAGGCACAGAAAACAGACGTTACAAGTGCTGCCCGCGATGAAGTTCAGATTTCTTCATTCGGTCGT
This sequence comes from Clostridiales bacterium, assembly GCA_029006795.1. Lineage (GTDB taxonomy): Bacteria > Bacillota > Clostridia > Lachnospirales > Lachnospiraceae > Roseburia. The sequence continues at coordinate 3,509 of JAQXGQ010000121.1, forward strand.
GATTATCAGATAGCAAAACAGGCAGTGGCAGAAGCTTCGGATATCAGGGAAGATAGAGTCGCACAGCTTAAGGAAAGTGTCAACTCTGGTAATTACAATGTGGATGTGAATGATTTCGCGAACAGATTATTACAAAAGTACAATGCGTTAGTTTAAAAAAAGTGAGGGCTGACTGTGGCTAGTTTAATGGAAGAACTTTTAGATGTTTTAGGAAAAGAAGAAGTAGAATACCAGAAACTGGTAGAGTTTGCAGAGCAGAAACGGGATGCTGTGATTAAAGGCGATATAGAACAGCTTGGTACAGTTACCGTGGGAGAGCAGGGTATCGCAGACGAACTTCTTAATCTTTCAAATAAAAGGACACAGGTACTCACTGATATGGCGACGGTTCTCGGAAAAGACCCAAAGGAAATTACGATTACCAAGATGATTGGGTACTTAGAGAAGCAGCCGGAAGAACAGGAAAAGCTGACAAAGCAGCGCGACCGTCTCTTAGAAGTCGGTGGAAAGATGCGGAGCTTGAATCAGCAGAATGAGGCTCTTTTAAAACAGGCATTGGAAATGGTGGAATTTGACCTTACCTTGCTAAAAAGCATGCGACAGGCACCTGAGACTGCCAATTACGATAAGAACGCCTATAATACAGGCGATATCTTAGGCAGCAGCGGCTTCGACGCAAAGCAATAGTGAATGATTGCTGAATGAAAAGCAGGGAGGAACTACCATGGCAAATGGTTTTGGAAGTATGTTTATCGGCGTTGCCGGTTTACAAAGTGCGCAGAATGCGCTCAACACAACAGCAAATAACCTTTCAAATGTAGATACAACTGGTTATGTCCGTCAGCAGGTTTTATTTGCAGACCGCGATTATGTAACATTTAATGAGACAGCAGCAATCAGCAAGCAGCAGTCCGGTCTGGGTGTAAAAATTGGTGACGTAGTACATACCAGAGATGTATTCTTAGACAGATTATATCGAACGACATCGGGACGTGAGGCGTTTTATTCAGCAACCTATGAGGCGACCACAGAGGTGGAAACCTATTTTCAGGAGCTGGAGGGACAGGCGTTCCAGGAGTCGTTGACTGATTTCTGGGAATCATTTCAGGAATTCTATAAAGCACCGGATGACAGCATTTATCAGAACCTGGTAGTGCAGAAAGCGCAGCTTTTTGTCAGCAGGGCGAGTGCGGTTTTTTCGGGTCTGAAAAGTTATCAGTATAATATTAATACACAAATTAAAGATGATGTAGATCGTGTCAATGAACTTGGAAAGACCATCAATGAATTAAATTTACAGATTCAGAAGGTGGAAGCAGGTAATATTGAGACGGCAATGACATTGCGTGATGCAAGAGATTTGGCATTAGACGAGTTAGCAAGTCTTGTGGATATCAGTTACAACGAGACAACTACGGGTGTGGTAAAAGTAAGCATCGAGGGTCAGGAGTTTGTAACGGAACTGGATTACCATGAGATGAAACTTAAGACAGATAAGAGTAATGGTTTTGTAACACCGTACTGGGGATATCTTTCTGATGAAAATAAAGAAGACTATACCTATGTATTTAAGTTTGACCGGGATATTTCCACAGAAAACAAAAATGATATGGGTGAGATAAAGGCACTTCTCTTAGCGCGAGGAGATAAGGTTGCTGATTATACGGATGTTCTTGGCGTAGACAAAGAAACTTATAATGATACTACAGATATGTCAGTGATGCTTCGCGCGGAAGCGCAGCTAGATCAGTTGTATCATGGAATTGTTACAGCTTTAAATGATATTTTCTGTCCTAATGTGGCAGCTTCTGAGTATCTTCCGAGTTTGGCGGGAGGTGGTAGCGTTACTATGACGAGCGTGGGAGGCACAACTTATACCGTCAATGAAAATACGTTGATTTTGGATATGGATAATTGCTCTGTCGGTGCAGACGGCAAATTACCGCCACAGGAATTGTTTACCAGAATAGGCACGGAACGCTACACAGAAGTGGTTTATACGGATCCGGTCAGCGGTGAGGCAAAGACCTATTATCTGTATAATGAAGAAGATCCGAATGACGGCACGAAACAGTATACATTGCGAAGCGTCAGCGTTAATGATGCAGTGATTGTGGATGAGACTACTATTCCGCATCTCTTGCAGAATGGAGATGTCAATCAGGCGTTGGCGGCGGCATTAGCGGCAGCATGGGAGCAAGAGGGCATGATATTAAGCCCAAATGATACTAAGCCGTACAATTTCAAGGATTATTATGCGGCTATGATAGGAGAACTTGGCACTTATGGTGATGTATTTGGTTCCCATGCAACGAATTTAGAGCAGTCTCTTTTAACAGTAGATAATCAGAGACAGACAGTCATCGGTGTATCTTCTGACGAAGAACTGACATACATGATTAAATACCAAAATGCGTACAATGCGTCCAGCCGATATATCAATGTGGTAAATGAGATGATTGAGCATTTGATTACACAGTTAGGTTAAGCAAAAGAAAGATAAGAGGTGTTTTTTATGCCATCAACATTTTTTGGATTGACAATTGCATCATCAGGTTTGAATGCTTATCAGATTGCATTAAATACAACTGCAAATAATATTTCCAATGTACAGACAAAAGGATACAGCAAACAGCAGGCGAATCGTGTGGCATCGGACGCACTTCGTGTTTATCAGAAATATGGTGCAGTTGGTACCGGTGTTACAACTACTTCTGTCAAGCAGCTGAGAAATCAGTATTATGATATAAAATATTGGGAAAATCAGTCTTCTGTAGGTCTTTATGAGACGAAACTTAATTATATGCAGCAGATTGAAAATTATTATATGGATGACGATTCTAATATGGGATTTTCCACCATATTGAACACGATGTTTAATGCTTTAGATACCCTGAAAAATCAGTCCGGTGATACCAATGCCAGACAGCAGTTCATCGGAAGCACTCAGAATTTTGCAACCTTTTTTAATGCGACCTATCAGGGATTATCTGAAATACAGAACAATGCGAACGAAGAGATTAAGTCCGCTGTAGCAAATATCAATGCCATTGCGGAGAAAATCGCAAACTTAAATAAGCAGATTAACGTCATTGAAGTTCAGGGCGGCTATGCGAATGAACTCCGTGACCAGCGTGCACTGCTGATTGACGAGTTATCCACGATTGTACCGACAGAGGTTTCTGAGGTTCCGGTAAAGAACTCTAATTACCCGGAGATGGAAACAGGTGCAAATTATTATACCGTAAAAATCGGCGGTCAGATTTTGGTGGATACGTATGATTATGAGACCTTAGTTTGTGAGGCAAGAGAGAACCGCGTCAACCAATGTGACAGTGAAGGATTATACAATATCAAGTGGGCAAAAACAGGCAATACCTTTGCTGCAGGTTCTTCTTCAATGTCCGGTTCCTTAAAGGCATTATTTGATGTCCGTGACGGTAATAACGGAGAGAACTTTACCGGTGCAGCAAAAGTATTAAACAGCAGACAGATTCAGGTAGTCAGCCCGTCTATCACGGCGATTGAGGCAATGACTATGCCGGAGACCGGAACATTAACGATTAATGGAAGAGATTATAACTATACAGACTTTTCGTTTGAACTGGATGCAGAAGGAAATATAACCTCATATACGTTTAATCTGGAAAATGCTTTAAGTACAGAGGAACGGTTGAAGGTGGACGGCATGAAGGCTTCCATTGGCAGTTCTGTGGATGTTATGGGTATCCCTTACTATATGTCACAGATGAATCAGTTTTTACGTTCGTTTACATCTATGTTTAATGATATCATGTTACAAGGAGAAGACTTAAACGGAGATGCCACTGATTACTATTCTTTTATCACGGGAAGTGACCTTCATGGAGAGGATTATTTCTTTGGAAAAAGTGATGCAAACTATGGCGGAACGATGGATTGCACCATGAGCAGTTATTATAAATTGACCGCTGCAAATATCTGTGCGTCCAAGCTTTGCGTAAAAGAACCTGAGAAATTGGCGACACAGTCTCATCGGACAGAAGAGAGTGGTGTCGATGATTATAACCTGATTGAAGAACTTGCAAAATTAAAGAGCGATACGGTTTTATTCCGTGGCGGCTCTGCAGATGGTTTCTTAAAATGTATGATTTCTGATGTTTCCATTGATACACAGAAAGCAAAGGTATTTGAGCAGAATTTCTTAAATATCCAGAGTCAGCTTGAGACACAGAGAATGTCTATTTCCGGTGTAGATGAGGATGAGGAAGCGTTAGATTTGATTAAATTCCAGAATGCTTACAATCTTTCGTCAAAAATGATATCGGTAATGGCACAGATATATGACAAATTGATTCAGGAAACTGGTGTATAGGGGGAATGATAGATGCGTATTACCAATAATATTATTTTACATAATACATCAAGCAACATTAACGGAAACAAAATAAATGTGGATTCCTTAAACCAGCAGATGTCCTCCCAGAAGAAAATTCAGCGCCCTTCTGAGGATCCGGTCATTGCAATCCGTGCGTTAAGACTGCGCAGTAACTTAAGTGAGATTGAGCAGTATTATGAGAGAAATATCCCGGATGCGGAGTCTTGGCTGGATGTAACGGAAACGGCACTTTCTAATATGAAAAGCATTCTGACAGATATTCGTACCCAGTGCGAATATGGTGCCAGTGACCAGTTGAAGACAGAAGACAGAAATACAATTTTAAACACTCTCGAAAAATTACGTCAACAGGTATATTCCGAGGGAAATGCGGATTATGC